>JAISCO010000304.1 GCA_031265535.1 Spirochaetaceae bacterium
CGGCGGTATCTGTATCGTATCTGCCATTACTGTCTCCTTTCAAAAGCCGATGTCCAATTCTGCCACAACCCACTGCCCGCTGCAAGTCTTCCTTTACCACGTCAGCGCAACGGTGTGCCCCCCTGCGTTTACCCGCCGCATAAAAAAGGGCCGCTTCACCATCTGGCGAAACGGCCTCTTGCCGCTGCCTTTTACTTCTTACCAAAATGTGACTGATATTCCCGGTACCCGCGTTGCCGGTGGATTAACAGGTAGCAGGTGAGCTTGTTCCAAAACTAATTAACCATGCGCTAAAGCGCATGGTGCGCAAACTTTGTTTGCGATGGAACAAGCCATTGAAAAAACCGGTCAAATCGGACTAAAGTCCGGCCCGGTTTTTCCATTAAACTCAAGGAAGCTCAAGCATAGCTTGTGGACAGGCATAGCCTGTCTCTCCAAAAACTGAAGTTTTAGAACAGCCTCACTTGTTTCTACTTTTTGACTTGGCGGTAAAATTCTAATTTTTAGTCTAATCAGTCTATTAGGTAATCATAATTTATGCAAACAAATGGGAAAAACTTTACCATTTAGTTAAAAATTTCCCATCACCTGTTCGCCATTTATTTTTACAAACAGTTATAAGGTCAACAATCCAAATTATACAATAAATTAAAATACCAATCCAACCACAAATTAAAATGCCAATCCAACCATTGATAAATTCTTCTGATGTCGCAAATGAAATCATAATGCAAAGCAACAGGACTAAAATCCCTGTTCCAATATGTCCTGTAATAAATCTGCTGATCCAATTAAGGCCGAAAAGATTAAGAACAAATACTACCGTTTTTTTCCTTCCTGAAGTTGTTTTCATCTCTTGGGTTTTAATCATCTGTTCTTTGGGAACAGATACGGTACAACCACACTGAACACAAATAGCCGCATCCTTATTAATGGCAGTCCCGCAATGTGGGCAAAATTTTATGTTTTCATCCCCTGAATTGACCAAACTTCTCTTTTTTCGAAAAGTTTCTTCAACGATATCCCAATTTAATTCCGTCGTGCCTGCCAATAAAATTACAGGATGAGTGTGAGGATGAATTTCTATTTTACTATTATGAATATTTTTACCGTCAATCACAGTGCCGTTAGTGCTTCGATCTTGAAAAAAATACTTAGTATATCCAGATTGCGTCTCAATCTTTATGTCGGCATGGTGCTGGCTTACTTTTGGATGGGCGGCAATAATGTCACAATCCCCTCGTCCGATTGAAATAATGCTATTTTTATTATCTGTATTATTATCTTCAACTATTGTTCTTTTGCCGTTTAACTCCAATTCAAATTCTCTGCAAGATTGAAACCTCTGCATCATATTTTTATAGGTCGCCTTATTTAATATACTTTGCGTATTAACTGATACGTTGCGATTATAGTCTACAGCCTGCGGAAAATCATTTTCAATAATAGCTATCCTGGTCTCGTGATCATTTAACTTTTTTTCTATGGCATGGTGGCCGGTGAGCATATAAAAAAAGACGCATCCAAGGGAATAAATATCCGAGCGATGGTCTATATTGTAACCGCCGGCTTGTTCCGGACTCATATAGCCATCTGTTCCGATCGTAACTTGTCCAATCGTAAGGCCATTGCTGTTCATGTCTTTTGCGATACCGAAATCCAGCAAACAAACAGAACCATTTGGCCGAATCATGATATTATTCGGCTTAATGTCCCGGTGCACGAAACCTTTTTGATGGGCATACCCTAATGCCGAGAGCGTCTCGCATATCAGACGGATGGATTCGGCTTCCTCAAGCGCCCCCTTCCGTCTGACATATTGTTCGATAGTTTCGCCTTCCACATATTCCATCACTAAATAGAGATTCGTATTTTCTTCAAAAGAAGCATACATTTTAACGATGGATGAGTGTTCCATTTGGCTTGATATTTTTACTTCTTGATGAAAGCGGGCGCGTAAATCACTATCGGTTACATACTCGGCAAGCATTTCTTTTATGGCAACCAGATTACCCTTATTATCTGATCCGAGATATACTTTTCCCATACCGCCCTGACCCAAAGGCTTGTCTTGGACATCATATATAGATATTTTCATTTTTTGTTTGTTCTACCCCCTGTTTTCTTATTCTCCTAAAGGAGTCTCCCCGGACAGATTATTGTCTTTTATTGGCGTCTGCTCCGACGGAGCGCGTATTACAACTAGAACTATATGCCGGATATATTCATTTTTTTTATCGGTTATTAATAAAAACTCGATTTCCGCGTTTTTTAAATCAGCCTCGCTAAAATCCTTATCCATCCACCGGACTAGGAGATACCGCCCCTTCTCTGATTGTACGATTTCAATAAATTGTTCCCCCTTAGTAATTTTGTAATCAACAATTGATTCATTATCCGGGATTTTTGTATCGATAAATGCGCTGCTTCCCTTCGCATATAGTATTGGAATTGTCTCAACTTGAACAATTTGTTCCATCGGTACTTTTTCGTTTTCGTTTGAGTCATCTTTTTCTGCTTTATTTTTCCCCAGAAAGATAAAAGCAGCTATTATGAGTGCTGCAAAGACTGCCGCTAAAATAACAATAATGGCCAAACTAGCCGCACGGTACAGGTTCTTGTTTGACGCTTTGTTGTTTATTTTCTTGTTTTGGGTTGACACAACGAATTCAACCAACTGCACGGTAATATTATCCTTGCCGCCTGCTTCATTGGCCATTTCTACCAGCTTTCTTGCGCGCTGTTGAATGTTAATCTGGTGTTTGCTCACTACCCGCTCTATATGCTGGTCATCAATCATTCCCGAAAGTCCGTCCGAGCAGAGGACAAAGCAGTTGCCGGCTTCCGGTTCTATTGGTTCGCCGCACAAGGTAGGCGGCTGCATATCAGGAATTCCCAAGGCATTGGTTATTTCGTTCTTGCGGGGATGATGCTCAGCCTGTTCCTTGCTAATTTTGCCTTGATCTACCAAAGTCTGCACAAATGAATGATCTTTTGTTAATTGCGTTATTTGATGATTAGCGACAATGTATATTCTGCTGTCGCCTGTATGCCCATAATACACTTTGCCGTCACGGGTAACGACGAGCATTACGCAGGTAGACCCCATGCCGTTAAGTTCTGGTTGAGTCTGCGCCCGCTTTATTATCGCGTCATTTGCGGCAATGATTGCGTTGTGTATGGCTTCGTAGGGATCTGTAAAAATATGGCTAAGCATGAAATTTTTGATAGCGGCAATAGCGGTTTGAGAAGCGATTTGCCCGCCTACATGCCCGCCCATGCCATCACACACAACAAATACTTTCATGTTGTCGGTGTCAAAGACATCCATGCTGTCTTCGTTTGCCTTGCGTACCCTGCCAGTATCCGAACATTTGCCGATTAGACAAAATTCAAAATTTGTTTCCATTTGCTGCCCCTCTTCTTATAGTTACGGCAATTGCGGTATTGCAATAAATATTAACCGTGTACCGCCGATTCGGATAACATCAAAGGGACTTAACTCTCCCTCATCGGTTAAAACTTCGTTAAGGTAAGTACCGTTGCTTGATTGTTCATCTTTAAATTTAAATTTGCCATCCGCACTGCGATAAAGGATAGAAAAATGTTTCCCTGATACTTCATTATCCGGAATACATATATCAACAGGCATATCTCTTCCGATAAAGTTCTTGCCTTCAAAAACATTAAAGACTTGCCCATTGGGATTTGTACTGTATGTTACCAATACCCCTACCAGTTTTTTTCCTGATGACGCAATTCCTCCCTGTGCCGGACGAATGATAGTCCGCCCGCCGCCTGAATCCATTGGAATAGTTGGCGCGGCAGACTGTGTTCCACCCACCTGGGTCCGTCCTTCCGTATTCAGTTCTGTTTCTCCCATACCTAACTCTGTTTTTCCGCCGAAATCTCCTCCGGAAGTTCCGCCGCTTATTACTGTCCCGCCACTACTACCCTGCGAGGGACAAAACGGACAATTATCCCCGTAAATAGCAGAATCGTAAATATGTCCCCGACTACATTGTTTTTTTGCCATGATATACTCCTTATAATTGAAGCTGTTCCAAAACTTCAGTTTTGGAACAGCAACCTTAGATTTAATAGAAAAAGCGGGCTTTAGACCGATTTTTCTGAGAGCTTGTTACATCGCAAACAAAGTTTGCGCACCATGCGCTTTAGCGCATAGTCGATTAGTTTTGGAACAAGCTCAATTTCATCCTAAATTATTTCACCAACTCTACCGCGTATTTTGCTTTAACTGCCATGTTATAGCCTTGTTTTTTTTCGTACCCGGCGTTGATAATTCCAACTAATTTACCATATTCATTAAAGACAGGCGATCCGCTGGCTCCATGCTCAACCGCTATATTATGTCCAAATTCGACATCGCCTCTTATTTGTGTAATTTTTCCATCCTGATTGTTTGCCTGTATCCCCTGCGCGGTCATTCCTAAGTCAAAGCCTGCCGGAAATCCGATAGTAAACAGAGAGGCGCCGACAACGAGTCCGTCATCGGTAATTACGGCCTGGTTCAAGTCTATAATTGTTTCTGCCCCGCCCGGCAGTGTTTTTGAATTGATTTGCAATACCGCCACATCAATGTCTTTTGTCGCCCCTGTTTTGAGAGGAGTACAACGGATTAAATCCTGAATACCTGAAACATAAGTATCATTTAAGAAACAGCCGATAAAGGCCAATCTGCCTTCAACATTCGTTTCGCCGGTTGCTTTTTTTATTGCGGCAATAACATCATCATCGTATTCCCAGGGAGCGGCGACATGTTTGTTTGTTATGATTTTACCATCATTAGATACGATAAATCCTGTTCCCGTATAAAATATGGCGTCATCCTCGGAATTTATTCGTACAATGCGCCCATTGTCGTCCACGGAATAATACCCTCGCGCTGTCTCGTAATAATAAGCGCCCATTATTAGTACCACTGATTTTTTATACCGGGCATAAATTTCTTCCGGCGACAAAGCGCTTACCGATACAAATAATGCCGGCCCTTGTGCCTCCCAGGGTTTTTGAACAAACAAAAAACCGGCCGCTGCCACAACCACAACTATGAACACAGATGCTATAAGCAAAGTTTTTGTTTTATTAGTTTTTGCCGGTACATTGTTTTGAGGCAGATATTGTTCCTGATTCACTTTGGGGAAGGCATTGCTCCAATCAAGCGGATATTTGTTGGCAAGCATAATCGTATCCCCGGGCCTAAGGATGTGCGTACTTATTTTGTGCCCGTTAACATAAGTGCCATTGGTAGAACCACTGTCGGCAATCGCAATATCGCCGTTTGATTTTTCGAACAACTGCGCATGGGAGCCGCTTACATCGCTATACGCAACCACAATATCATTCGCGGAAGTCCGGCCAATTGTTTTTCTCCGCGTAATGGCCGCCGCGTCAATAACCGGAACCTGGCGGACAGCTTTAGGCGCGTTAAGATGTCTTTGCCAGTCAATAACACTGTTGCCTGCCTTTATTACATCCTTTGATGTAATAAGCGTCTCCTGAAAAATACGCCGGCCATTGACAAAAGTCCCGTTTCTGGAGTTTAAGTCTTTGATCCTTAGCTCTCCGGCGTCTGAAATAGTGAGACTCGCATGTTGTGAAGAAACGGTTGGATCGTTTACCACAATATTGTTAGAGGAACTTCTTCCTATTTTCAAAACTCGCATAACATACTCCTCATTTTTGGCAGCTTAATAGCTTACGCGATACAACTCTCTTCCCGCATTATCCACACCAACTACCACCATAGTAGCGTTTCGAGGCATTTTGGAACTTGTCCACCAATACTGAGCATTTGATTTTCCCTCGTTTTCAAGGGTCAGCATATACTCATTTGAAAGTTCGTATTTTGAAAAATTTATGCGAACCGTAATAATACAGGAATTGCCGTTCAACGTTATGGCGGTGATTCTTGTGTAATTATTGAGCGTTATCGGGAGACCGCTCATTGAATCTTCAAAGTATTTACGCCAGCCGTCAATCCGGGTCCATTGTTCTGTTGCGGGGTTATAGCTCCATTCCGCCACGATGGTATTATTGACGGAATAGTGCGTATCATACCGAATTCCCTGCGCATCATAAGAACGTACATACCTATGCCCATTCGAGCCATTGTTAAACGGCCTGTCTAAATAATCATACCAGGCGCGTTCAATCAGCCGGTTCTGTTCGTCATATTTATTTTTTTCGATGGCATAACCATCCCTGCGTAGAGATACGCTTGTATCATAATAACGGGCTTCTGTTGTATTTCCCCGCTTATCGTAAGTCCATTCGATTTTATGGGAATTATCTTGCTTATCCAGACAAGGTTTATCCGATTCATCATAAGTAGATACCGCAATCCGCTTGCCCCTGATATCATATTCACTGCGTATCACAGCATAGCCATCGGCATTGGCCATTAATTTGCCTGAACCGTCCGCATAGGCAAAATAAATCTGGTTACCCCACTTATCATATTTATATAAACGTTCAGGTATAAGATAAGCAGGGTTTGTCGGGTTCATATTTTCATCAAACCAGACCGTCCTGACAAGGTTCCCCATGGCATCTATTTCATTTATGCGTACCGCCTGTCCTCCGTCTGCAAGTCTTAACGGTTTTTCCGATGTGTCAAAAAAGGACACTTTTATGGTATTTCCCCTGTTGTCGTATTCATACTTTGCCATCGCGTAACCCTCTGCTTCCACAAAGTATAAGTTTTCCCGCGTATCATAATATCTCCGTTCTATTTCCTGGTTCCTGTCATCGTAAACATTGGTAACCTTAAAATAGCCCGTATTCGAATTAATGACCGGTTTATCGCTGCCATCGTAATAGGCTGTTTCTATGCGGTTACCACGGTCGTCATACTTATACCGTGTAATGAACATTCCTCGAGTTAATTTCCTGTCTCTATCAAAGGGGAATGATTCAATCCAATTTCCCCTTTGGTCATACGAATATTTGTATCCATATAATAAGCCGCCGTTTATATCAAAATAAGCGATTTCCGTTCTGTTACTCATCTCGTCATACGCAGCTTCCCATCTTGCATATCCATAAGTTATCTCGGCGGGTTCTTCGGCGGCATCAAAAAACTCTCGTTTTGTCTCATTGCCGTTATCGTCATAGTCCGATTTCCACCCGGCTATCCCTTCGGTATTATGCAGCGTTAATGTTTTTCCGTCCGCTTCATAATAACGTGTTTGTATTTCATTGCCCTTGGAATCATAGACCCGCTCCATACCAAAAATTCCATCGATATCCTCTGCGGGCTGATTATCCGTCCCATAAAACGATACTTTTGTCATTCTGTTTTGCGCATTGTATTCACTGCGCCACCCTGCAATTCCGTCACTCGATAAGCAGAGAGAATCTGTTTTATCATAATAAAACGCGGATATACAATTCCCCAAAGGATCATATTCATTAACATATTTAGCGTATCCATCAGATGTTTCATAAGGCTTGTTATCAATGTCGAAATATTGCGTTACTAAATGGTTGCCTTTAGCATCGTTTTCGTACACTACACGAGTATACCCCCCTCCTCCAACGCTACACTTGACCCACAATTTGCTTATTTATTTAACGTATGATATAATTCTCATAATACGAACTACAAACTCTGGGAGGGAAATATGACACAGGGAAAAAATTTTGATATGGCGAAAGA
>JAISCO010000328.1 GCA_031265535.1 Spirochaetaceae bacterium
CGTGCGGCGGGGGCGTGTCCCCTCCGGCAGGATAGGTATAAGAGCCTACAGGATAACCCTTGCCTGTCTGGAACGAGTTTATTCCCACCACGATTAGCCGGTTCAGCTTTCCCCGGGACACCGACTCTGTCCACTCCCCCTTGTTCAGCGTTATCATTATCTCTTTGTTCCAGGACTCGTCATTATAGCTGTACGAAAACCCGCCCGCCTTACCTTCTCCGTCTCCGTACTCGGCAACAGTAAGCCCGCCTTCCAGTTCGATCCAGTCGCCCGGTTTGATTACTTCGGGCAGCTTTACAAGGCCGTCGGCCTGGATAAACTTATGCAGGGCGGTGAAGGTGTCGCTTACCGCATCCGTTTTCTCCGTGGTAATACCGAATTTTTCTTTGATGCTCTTTTTGGAAGGGTCGATTACTTCAACGAAAACCGTAACATTTGCGTCTTTGTATGTGCCGCTAATGCTTAGCCGGCCGGCCGCCTCGTTATTCGACACGGTCAGAGTACCGTTGCTTATCTTAGTGTCGTTATCGTGCGATCCCGCAATGATCAAGCTCGCATCTTTCGTTACATCCTTGTTTTCGGATCCGACAATCATTTTCACGGTGAATTTTACACTGTCCCCCGGTATTAGGTGCTGACTGGCGGGCGTAATGCTTAGCTTAGACGAGGCGGTGGAGGGGAGGTTGGTAGGAGCGGCCATATCTTCAGATGCGCCGGAATCACCGCAGGACGCGAAAAACAGAGCCGTTGTAAGCATGGCTGTAGTCAACAGCGCCGCGCTAAAAGCAGCTGTTAACCGGCGTGTCATAAGACGGGCAAATGGAGCAAATGGGGCAAATGTTTTGCCTTTGCCTTTGCCTTTGTCATTTTTAATGGATTTCATAAATAATTCCTCTGATCAAATTAAATTATGGCATAAAAGCCATTGGACTTGTTCGACAACGTGAACCTTTGGTTCATTGTTATACTAGCAAGCAAAAAAATTTGCTCAAAATGAAGCTTCCCGCCCTGAAGGGGCGCCAAATGGCGTGCCAACCGGTGCGCAAAAATGGTGCGTCATTTTTGCGGGGTAAACCCCACTACGAATAAGAAAAAGGCTGACCTTGTTGCTTGAGTTCGGCAAATATCATTGCCTGTGAGTATAGTTGTCTGATAAGTAAAGCTTGCAAGTCCCGCAAAATGCTTGCATTTTGCGGTTTTTAAGCGGAATTTGGCGTGAAAACTTGAGGTTTTTGAACAATCCTTATGTAACAAAATACAAATAACAGGCAGGGTTCGTCAATAAAAATCGGAATTGCAGCAGCAATTCCGATTTCAAGATGAAAATCAGCGCAACACGGATGGCCGACGCAAAGAGGTAAAAAGTAAAAGGTAAAAGGTAAAAGGTAAAAAACGGTAAGTCTATATTATATCCTAAACTCCTTAAATATTAGCGTAGACGCAGTTATTAGTGTAACGTGAGTTCGACAGAGTAAAGAAACCCCCTGGTCAAATCTGGTATAATGCATAAGTAAAATGAAGCTGTTCCAAAACTTCAGTTTTGGGGGAGACAGGCTATGCCTGTCCACAAGCTCTGCAAGGCCGGCAACCTTAGATTTAATAGAAAAAGCGGGCCGGACTTTAGTCCGATTAGACCGATTTTTCTAAGAGCTTGTTACATCGCAAACAAAGTTTGCGCACCATGCGCTTTAGCGCATAGTCGATTAGTTTTGGAACAAGCTCCTGTAATAATGGCATATTTTCTCCTTCGCTTAATACAAAATACATACAATTTCAATGCCTATCAACTATTTTAAAAATGTGAAAAATTTATATTTTAAACATTTTTGCGGCAATTTCGCATAAGCTCCCGGCGTAGCCCGAGCTGTCGAAGGCGGCATCCCCAGCATAGCTGTGGCGCGTAAACAGTCCGCTACAGCAAAGCTGCCGAGTTAGGCGCAGTTTGGGCCGTTTTAATTGCTCAATCTTTACTATGTTTTGAATTCCAAATGCAAATGCCTCATTAAATCTTTTATTGTTTGTAATTCAAGTTCAGCTATAAATTTCCCAAAATCTTTACTGTTGTTTCGTTCTAAAATATTATAATAATCTGTCCTCCTCAATATTGGTATAGAAATCGGGAATAATTTATCCTGATATAAAAATGTATTCATCACAAGTCTTGATATTCTGCCATTTCCATCGGTAAATGGATGTATATTTACCAATTGTCTATGTGCGTCAGCAGCAAACATAGTTGGATGTAATGTTTCCCGTTCTTTTTTCATCCATTCTATGTATTTTTTCATTTTAACCGGAATATCTTTCGCCCTTGGTAAAATTTTATTACTCCCACTGATTATTACTTCAATATTTCGATATTCTCCCGGGCTTATAAAATCCGGTATATTTTTACTAAACAACTGATGGCAATATAAAATATCATTTTCCGTCAAGTCTCTTTTCTTTATTAATGAAAACATATAGTCATATGCTTTGCCGTGTCCTTCTACTTCATAGAATTCCCTTAAAGGATGTCCTCCGACCGTGATGCCGTCTTCAAGGACAACTTTTGTATCTTCCAGTGTATAAGTATTACCTTCAATGGCGTTAGAAGAATAGGTTGTTTCTATTTTGAAAAATTGACTAATTTGTTGTAAATAAACCCCTTCAAAAGGCCTTATTTTGTTTATAACCTTCATCCTTTCGTAAATTTCTTCTAATAACTTCATGAGCATATCATCCTCGATGTTTTTATTCGCAAAGTATAGTTTAATACCACGCCGCAAAATTTGCGCCACTTGCCCTGCGGAGGCTCATAATCTACTGTTTATATATTCTTTAAAATCAAAGGTTTTTATATTTAATGATTTTGCATAATCACAAAGGATGCTGTCACCAGATATCAATAACTCGGACTCTTTTGCCATCATTAATATAGCTGAATCTGTTATACCTAATGTATCGAAAAACCAATTTTGTGATATTATTTTTGTTTTTATGTATTTTTCCATAGTCTGATTATAAATTGTCTTAATCAATATTAAATATTTATATTTATCTTCTCCGGTAATTCTATTTAATATATTATCGACTTCAGTTAAAATATTCAGACTGGTTATAATTCTATCATAATTTGATATAATATTTAAAAGCAAATAATAATCTTCTTTGGTATAAAGTGAATTCCTTGTATAATTTTTTATCTTATTTGTATTTATTTGACCCGCAAGAAATAATATAAAGACATTTGTATCAATGATTACATCACGCATCTTTATGTATCTTTATGGCGATAATATCCCCATTCTTTTTATTTACAATGACATTTTTATATTCACGTATGTATGGGTTTATCATAGTTCCAAAAGTCGAAGTTACCGTTGAGGGTATATTTTTATTAGGAACAAGAAATGAGACGGTCAAATAATACTTATTTGCATTACTTTCATTTATTTCTTCAAGCCTAATATCAGTAAGATCTGACCCAAAAAGGTCCAAAAATTCTCTCTTGATTCTTTCAATGGATTCTTTAACTGAAACCATAAAAACTCCTTGATTTTATTCGCAGTGGGGTTTAATACCACGCCGCAAAATTTGCCGCAAACTTGTTTGCCGCAAAATTTACGCCACTTGCCCTGCGGAGGCTCATGCGGAATGCTGCTAAGGCGCGCGTGCCGGTTATAGCGGCGTTTTTTGAGGATCTTCGTAATCTTTATACAGAAAGCGGCGGATTTTTTTCTGGGCGTTTTTTTCAAATTCTTCGCCGCGTATCGTAAAGTTGCTGATCTTTTTGTACGCGGGAAGATGACGGTTCACTTCGTCAATCTCCGCTTTTACCAGCCGGTTAATAAAATCGGCGGTAACAGTTTTGCCGGGATAATCTATTTCCAGCGCCTCATAATTAGGCACGATTATGGCAAAAATGATTTCGCCAGTTTTTTCGCGCCTGCCCAAAACAAGAACTTCTCCCACAACACGCGAGCTATTGAAATGACTTTCAATTTCTTCGGGGTAAATATTCTTTCCACCGCCTGAAACTATCAAATTCTTTTTTCTGCCGTTTATAAAAATAAAGCCGTCGCTGTCTTGATAGCCAAGATCGCCTGTTCTAAGATAGCCATCCTTTGTAAATATTTCCGCGGTCGCTTCTTGATTTTTATAGTAACCAAGCATCAACGAGGGCGATTTAACAACGATTTCGCCATGTTCACCCACGCCCAGTTTCCGCGTTTCATCGTTTGGATCGATAATTTTAACGTCCGTGTATTTAACAGGAAGCCCGACAGACTCATTCCGCTTATACCGGGACGTATTTACACTGATAAGCGGACTGTTTTCGCTGGTCCCATAACCGTGAACAATATTGAAGCCGAATGAATCAAAAAAATCAGCCGTCTTGGGATTTAACGCGCCGCCGCCGGCAACCATCATGTTAATGGAAGCGAGACCGGCTTTTTTACGAATAAAACGGAAAATCTTTTTGCCGAACCGGGGATTGCCTTTTTTTGCCGCTGAAAGCGCGATTTTTCTAAGAAAATCGAGCGCCGCCCGCACTACAACGGGAGTTTTTTGGTACTTTGAGTCTATCGCCGCCATTATTTTTTCATAAAGAAGCGGCACAGCTATCAAGAATGTACCGCCGGCATCCCGAATATCATCCAAAACCACTTGTCCAACCAGTTTTGACACGATGATTGTGGGTATGCAGATAGAAAAAGGGGCAAAAAATGAGCAGGTTGTGGGGTATGTATGATGCAAAGGCAGTACGTTTATAAAAATATCTTTTGAGGTGGGGCGCAGCATACGTATTGCTGCGCCGGCGTTTGCGATTATTCCTTTGTGGGAAAGCGTAACGCCCTTCGCGAGTCCGGTCGTTCCAGATGTAAACACTATGGATGCCGGGTCATCAGGGGCGATTGCGCTTTCCGGCGGCAAGACCTGAGCGTCCGCATCCTTTCCAAAGGCGGAAAAATCGTCATTCCCTGATATTTGAACGACCGCGCCGGCGGGAACAAGCCCCGCGGACACCAGCGACGCGGCAAAATTCGCCTTGCTCTTGGAAAAAAAGAAAGCGCTTGCCTTTGTCGCTTTTATGATGTTAAGACATTCATCTTCAGGAATAAGAAAATCCAGCGGCACGATTATGCAGCCCGCAATGGCCGTTCCCAGCCAAACCGCCATCCATTCAGGACGGTTTTCGGACCACAAAGCCACACGGCCGCCCTTAACAAGCCCCAGCTTCAAAAGCCCCCGCGCGACACGCTTACATTCCGCCGCAAAACGTTTGAATGTCCAGACAGTAAAATCTTTTTGTTTTAATTCACGGTAAAAAATAGCGTTATCCGCGCCGTGTTCACGCTCGCACCAGTCAAGAAACGCGATAAAATTCTGAAAACTTAAATCCGGCCAATCGGCCAT
>JAISCO010000350.1 GCA_031265535.1 Spirochaetaceae bacterium
TGGACTTGAATCTGCCCAGATTAAACTTGAATCGGTGCGGATTTGAAGCTGATTGAAATAGATAGTAAGGAGGCGCGTATGGCGCAGAGATTAGACTGGTATCCCAATTCACGGGATGATCAGCTTCACATGGTAAAAACATGGAACACGGAATTCGCAGTGAAAGGGCCGACATGGGGTATCCCCCCGCAACACACCACCCAACTGGTAAACGACGCACAGGCGGCGGAGACCATTTTGGACAAGGTGAAAAGCGGGGAGCGCACCGCCGCGGACGTGGTTCAGTGCAACATGATCTTCAAGGACATGGAGACCGAGGCTCGTTTCACAAAGAAACACTATCTTTTGATACCGCCCCTCACACTGGCGGACTACGCGACCCTGCTTTTGTCCTTGCCGGACGAAATCCACACCCCGGTTTCCCCGCCCACAGGACAGCCTGTCCTGACCATAACCTACCCCGGTGGCCCTCATTCCGGGTTATCGAACAAGTCCAATGTCATACATAAACAGAATATTATGTGACATTGCCCCTTGATATATTTTTAATAATAGTATAAAAGTATTTTGAATATACGTATATGAAAAGGAGGAAAAAAGTTTTATTATGCTTGGATTTTTAATAACAATAAAAAATAACGATGGTAAGATATTAGCAAGAATTGCAGAACACTCTAATGATAGAATAAGCATATTTGGGAATTTAGAAAATATGGAAAAAGAAGGTAAATCAAAATGTATATTAAATGAAGGCGGTTACCCTTATAAATATTCAGCCAAAGCTTGTGATATCATGCCTTTAATAGAAAAATGGCTTGATACACTTCCTGAATGGGAACCTCGTTTAAAAGGAATTTCTTGGATGATGGGTTATGGCATTACTCCAGATTTACCAGTTGAGACTACAAAGAATAAATCTGAAATACCTATTTATTCTTCAGATGAAACACTGGTGATTGAATTATGGGATTTATCATAAATTCAAAAAGAATTGACTTGTTCAATAACCCGGTTGGTTGTTGTTCAGAAACTGAAGTTTCTGAACAACTCTAATACATGAAGCATCGCTTTCCTTTTCTTATTTCGCCTTTTTCGCCTTTGCGGTAAATTTCTTAAATCCCGTATGTATGATCTTTTAGTGCTTACGGCCTACTAACGAAGCCCCGCATCATCGGCGCTTGCCGATACACCGGCATCCGGCCCATACCCCGCGTATATCTCCCCGGCGGTTCCGGTTTTGACAATCCGGCCCTGATCCATCACCGCGATCCGGTCGCAGAGGTAGTATACCGCGTCGATATTGTGGGAGATAAAAAGCAGGGCCATCCCCAGGGTTTCGTGGAGTTCCCGGAAGAGGTTGAGAATTTGGGCTCCCACGGAAACATCCAGGGCGCTTACCGCCTCATCGGCAATGATAAGCTTTGGCTTCAGCATCAGCGCCCGGCCAATGCAGACCCGTTGTTTCTGGCCGCTGGACAGTTCATTAACCCGCCGGGTTTTATAGGAAGGATCGAGCCCCACCAGTTCCAGCATTTCGTCCACCCGCTTTATCCGCTCCCCTTTGGCGCCCCGCCGGTGTATCACCAGGGGTTCCTCCATGATCCAGCCGATCCGTTTAACCGGGTTGAGGGAAGCGGCGGGGTCCTGAAAAACCGCCTGTACCTTGAGGGCCCGTTCCCGCCGCGCCGCGTGGCCCGCTCCGCGGGGTATAAAACCCCGCCGGCCGGGAGAGGGCCTGCCCTGCGCCGTCCCGTCGATGAGAATATTTCCCTCGTAGTTGATGAGCCCCAGAATACAGCGGCCCAGGGTGGTTTTCCCGCAGCCCGAAGGACCCACGAGGCCGAAAATTTCCCCCTTCCGGATTTCCAGATTGATCGAATCCAGCACGGGTTTTATTGTTTTTTTGCCAAAAATACCGTGGGCGCGGCTTGTATAGGAAGCGCTTAGCCCCTCTGCCCTGAGGATGAAGGGGCCGCTCATACAGGGCTCCCCGGAGCGCTTGTTTTTTCAAATGTGGTAACGATCATGTTTATCCATCCCTCTTGAAATTGGCTCAGCCAAGTATACCAGATCTGCCTTTCCGGTTAAACCGGGGCCTGTTTTTTTCCGCTTTTTTGATAAAAATAGCAATATTCTCTTGACATAACTTGTTTTTTTTAGTATTAATAAAATGGTTTTTTGTTCAAATTTTTAAGGAGGCCGTCATGAATAATAGTTATAAAAACCCCTATGCCGTCCAGGAAAGAGCCTCCGGAAGAGACCTTTAGCCGCTACGGCGATAGCTCCCGGTAAATCATATATCCTGTACAAAAAGGTTCGGAGGGGGCCTTGGTAAAGTACAGGGAATAAGTCTTTCCATACCGCATAATACCGTAAATTTTGTAGTTGGGATTGATCTGTCATTTTATGATAGCTCAGTGTCTCTATAATTGGGGAGTCTTCCAAAAGCGGAAGATTCCATCTGTTGTGAAACCCTCCATACGAAGTTAAGGGGAACTCATGAGCGATTTGATGAATGTACGGGAAGAACGGAATTCCGCGGCCGGGGGACAAATGGTTCTCGGATATACGGAAAAAGAAATGGAGCCGGCATATTTTACAACCCTGGAACATATTGAACGTATTATTGAATATACCGAATCCCTGGGGATAAACGAGCTGCTCTTTGAGAAGGCGGGGGCCAGCATCGGCATAGCAGCGGAGCGGCTCTCCATCAGCCCCATGCAGACAGTGCTTTTTGCTCTGCTTTTCAGCCAGTACAACAGTGATTTCATAAGCCAGGGAGAGCTGGCGAAGCTGTTTGGCTGCTCGTCCATAAAGCTGCTTCATTATATAAACGATCTTGAGGAATTAATAAAGAAAAAACTTATCACCGAAAAAACCCGGAATACCATGCCGGTATACCGGATTCCGATGGAGGTGGTGAACACACTCAGAAAGAAAGATACATTTGTTCCCGAATCCCAAAAAAACATCACCATAGATGAATTTTTCGGCGTTCTGGAAGAGCTTTTTGATGATCTTGAGAATGAAGAAATGAGCATCGGCGCCTTCTGTGAAGAAGTAATATATTTGATCGATAATAACATGCATCTTCTTTTTTGCCGGAAGATTATGAGTTACAAATTTTCCCGGGAAAACCTGATGCTTCTTATCTGTTTTTGCCATCTTTATGTAAACAACTTTGATGACAATATCGGCTTTCACGATTTTGACTTTCTGTATGACAGAAAATCCAAGGAACGGATGGCGCGCCGGGAATTCAGGGACGGCGAACACACCCTCATACAGGCGAAATTTATCGAAAACACCAATGACGAGGAATTTGTAAACCGGGAATCCTTTAAGCTTAGCGACAGCGCCAAGAAGGACCTGCTGGAGGAACTGGACATTAAAGAGTTTCGCGTAAGGGACCGGAAATATCTTGTTTCCTGGGACTCTCTGCCGGAAAAGAAGCTTTTTTATAATGACCGGGAAAAGCGGCGCATCGCGGAACTCAGCTCCCTTCTTAAACAAGATAATTTTAAAGCTGTGCAGGACCGGCTTGCCAAAAACGGCATGCGGCAGGGGTTTGTCTGCCTGTTTTCCGGCAGTCCCGGAACGGGAAAGACCGAAACGGTATACCAGATCGCCAGGGAAACCAAAAGAAACATTATGATGGTGGACATAAGTTCCATAAAAGATATGTATGTGGGCGAGACGGAAAAACGCATGAAAGCCGTGTTTGACAATTACCGGAAAGCCGTATCTATCGCCGACGTAACGCCGATTCTTTTTTTTAATGAGGCCGATGCCATAATCGGCAAGCGGATTGAGTTTACCGGCGGAAGCCGCGCGGTGGAACGTATGGAAAATACCATGCAGAATATTATTTTGCAGGAATTGGAAAATTTGGAAGGAATCCTTATTGCCACCACCAACCTGACAAAAAACATGGACAGC
This sequence comes from Spirochaetaceae bacterium, assembly GCA_031265535.1. Classification (GTDB taxonomy): domain Bacteria; phylum Spirochaetota; class Spirochaetia; order Treponematales; family Breznakiellaceae; genus JAIRMY01. The sequence continues at coordinate 3,943 of JAISCO010000350.1, forward strand.
GCGTTTGATCGGCGGTTTCTCTACAAAATTGATTTTGAAAAGCCCGATTCCGCCGCCCGGACTTCCATCTGGAAGACCATGCTGGTTGAACTCGATGCCGCCTGGGCGGAGGAACTTGCCGCCCGTTTTGAGTTTTCCGGGGGCCAGATTGAAAATGTGGCGCGCCGGTATACGGTGAACACCGTTCTTTCGAACCAGCCCCCCGGTATGGACGACCTGGTTTCCCTCTGCCAGGAAGAGCTTTCGGGAAAGAATGAAACGGAACGGCAGATTGGATTCAGACCTTGAGCACCGGGGAGATGCATTTTCCATAATCCAGCGGATTTTAGACTCTCCGCTTCACTCATTTTGGAGGTGGGGGGAGTCGAAGCAGTAACACCTGCTGTAAATCACCATAATATAACGATTTACGGCGTTTTCGCTTTTGGGTCGCCACAAAATGGGTCTATTCTTTCCCTTACGCAGTTAATACTATATCACAAAAGGAAAAGAAAAACAAGCGGAAAAAATGTTCGCTTGCTTCTAAATTAAAAATACGCCAGACGGAACGGAGAACGCTTCTTTTCTTTTGGTGTTTCGCCGTCCGTCATTCTTTATCCGTCTGTCATTCTTTAGCATAATTTCTTATCACCTTCGACCAAATTGTCAAATTTTTGGCAATTTGATTTTTCCCCTTCCTGCTGGTTTTGAACCTTTAATAGTTCTTTCGCCTGTATGATGAGATAATCTTGGAATAAGCTGTTGAGTTCATTAAAAATCTTGTATAGGTTTTCTATCTTTGTATCGGGCGTACCGCTAAAAACAGGCGGTTTTCCTTCTCTCAAAAAATCTTCATTCACGCCGTAGGTATAGCATACTAAGGCGATTACGCGGTTATTTACTTTATTTTCCCCGGTCTCCATACGAGCGTATACGCTTTGGGCGGTATAGATACCCTTTGAGAAGTCCCGTTGGGAGAGTTTGAGGGCGGTTCTAACCGCTTTTAAGCGTTCATTTACGGGCGGTATCATCGAAACCCCTTGACATACCCCAAATTACCATAAAAACCCCTGAAAAACAAGAATAGCGTATTGACAGATGCCAATTGAATCATATATGATGCTAAAAGCATCTATCTATAAGGGTAAAGGGTATGGAAAAGGAAAGCAATAAGTTAGGAATAATCAGTGAAATATATGACCGATTTACGGAAAAAAACAAAGAAAAACTGGTTAAAACCGCCTTACATCTTTTGGAAGTTCAAAAGGAAGATGCGGAAATGATTGCCGATGTTTCATCTTCTCAAAATGACGGCAAAAAAAGTTAATATAAAGGAGTTTGAAATGAAAAAGTTTGTCGGTATTTTGCTTTTAATCTGTTTGGTCTTTGTTGGTTGTCCTGTTGTTACACAAGATGATACTGCCGCTATCCCAACTACCCCAGTTGAACCAACTGATCCCGCTTTTTGGTTTATAGAAATTTACGAAAAGTTAATAGAAAGAGTTGGTGTTGTATCCAGTGATGGATACCCAGATATAACCGACCCAAGTGGAATAGATATGGCACAAATAGTAAATACACAATATGTATGTAATGCGATAAACGCAAAATGGGAAACCAGTTATACCCCTGTAAGCGGAACCGCCACACAAGCGGCAAATTGCGAATACTTGTTAAAACTGATTGACAAGGCGAATAGTAATAAAACTACTTTCGGTAGTGGTAGTTACGCTACTACACAAGCGGTTGATAGGACGGCGGTTGATAG
>JAISCO010000357.1 GCA_031265535.1 Spirochaetaceae bacterium
TAAATGGTTTTCGGGCAGCCAGTCCCTCAAATCCGCCGGAAATAATAAGGGAGTATCCCTGTCTACTGTAACAAATCTTGCACCCATGGGGTTATCCTATATGACTTCATTGGTTTTGAATACCACCGCAGGAGAAGCACAACAGGCTGCTAGTACAAGTTCCCTGTCCATGCCGGGATTTTCCAGTTTAATACGCGTCCGGCTCTCTTAGGCTGTATGGACAAAATCGACATAACCTATAAGCGGTTCGCTCTTTTGGACCATTTCCGTGTTGCGCCCTTTTCCAATGTTGTACACTTTGACAGTCAGTTCCAGATTGACGGCGGCGTTGCCTTCGACCAATTCAAAAGCATCGGACAGTCTCAGCGTCGTTTTGTCGGGATAAGCGGCGCTGCCGTTGTACAGCACGATGAACTCCGGGCGCGGCAGTTTAACAAGGCTTTGCCGATAAACGGCGTTCCTGTCGCTTATGCTGTTCTCAAACAAGCGGGCGATAGGCGACAGGAATCGGAACGGCATATTCTCGTTTATGCTCGCCTGCTGTTCGGTAGCAAAGACAATCTTTCTGTCAAAAATGCCGGAAACATCGTTTTTCTTGCTGGTAAACAGGGTGTCGGGCAGCGTGTTGATGACAACTTCCGTGTCGGCGCCGTAACTGGAGCCGCTGACAGCGTTATAGAGCGACAGAAACGCTTCTTTGTTGCTGAACAGGGAACGAAACAGGCTGTCTTTGTACATACCGGCCATAAAAACAGTATGGGTAAGTTTGCCAGAAAAAACAAGCGGCTTTCGATAAGGCAGGGGCGATAGGCTCTGAAATGAACAATTATCAATTAAGAAGGCGGCTTACGAGCAGGCTGTCGAGTAAGAGGGTGAGGAGTGAGGCAATTAGTGCAGGGACGGCTCAATACGGAGCGCCGCCAGACTGTCCACTTAGTCCGGCGCTTAGGGAGAGGAAGGATACTTGGTTATGGTAGTATCTATTGCGGATGGTTGTGCACTTTGTATGCAAGCGGCCGAGCCGTTGGCGGCGGTATTTGACAGGTCGCCCGAACCGCTGCCATAGATAAAGCCTCCGGTCATACTAAAATTGCCGTTATAGATATAAACCCCGCCTCCTGCGCCACCGGTATTATTGCTGCTAATCCCGCCACCGGTCATCTTGAAGTTTCCGTTCAAAATGAACACCCCGCCGGCGAGATCGGCGGCAGTGTTGCCGCTAATCTCGCCACCGGTCATCGTAAAATTGCTGCTGTACCTAACATAAACCCCGCCGCCTACACTGGCGAAGCTACTGCGAGTGTTGCCTTTGATGTACCCGCTACGGAGCTCCACGGCGCTGTTGTCCGCTATGTATACGAGGGAAGTATTGTTGCCCGATATACCTTGCAGGGTGGGTCCGTCAATGATGAATGTCTGGGTTGCCGCCGTCTGTATTAGTCTGCCGGTGCCTGAGAGGGACATCGTTCCGCCCCCGGTCAGCCGTACCTCTGCTGTTACAAATGTCGATAAGAAAAAGGCTGGCCTTGTTGCTTGAGTTTGGCAAATATAATTGCTCGTGAGTATAAGAGCAGTAATACAATTTTCAAAATCAATTAAATTACAGAGGTTTTTGAGTTGAGGAAGCAGAAAAAAGTAACAGACTAGAAAATAAAATCAAAAATGAATTTTTAGAGGTTCCCTAAAATCGTTTCACTCCAGCTCTTCTAGAGGGCTTACCATGATTAAACCGGACAGCAGTGAAGGGAACAATTATACCCCGCTATTTTCGTACTACATGTTTGATTTGGTCCAAGTATCCAAAGGCAATTTTCCTAAAACCATTGTTTTAGGAAAATTGCTATAAAACGAGTGTAAAACTACAGGGGTTTCATTCCTTAACTTTACGTATAATTACCCTGAAATCTTTTATTTCCAAATCCAACGATTTTGCGCTTCTTGCGCCTGCGCCATTATTTATAGAATCATTGTATTCCCGCACTGTATGCCGCCACATTTCAGGGGATACCCCGATAAATGCGCCCGTTGACGGATCTTTGACTTTTTTTGCAAGAATATCGGCATAAAAACTATAAAAGCCGCCTATCGGAGCATTGGGAGTTTGATTCTTATAGCCGTACTTATCTGCTTCATCAGGATTTACCAGCTTGCCAAGTTTTAAGTTTTCCTCAAAAAGCCACTGCAAAACATGACAAAATTCGTGAACCGCTACCTCCTCCGGAAAGGGATATTTTATAGAGGGTTTCAAATAGTCGACGTTTGGAAAATTTTCGATAGCCCGAGCGTCCATAAAACAGAACTCCCTTTTTTTATCGCCAATTATACCCATGATCGGCATTGTCAAACCGAGCCATTTAGTTTGAATTTTATTGTAACGCGCATAGGCTATAAAAGTATCATATGTGTTATTGTATAAATCCTGTAAAAATTCTTCTTGAGTCATTTCCTCAAATGAAACACAGTAGTTATTACCACCCAAATCATATAATGGCAATGAACGCTCTATAGTTTTTTGTTCGATTTTTATGGCGACATTCCCACCCGAAAACGCAAAAATGAAATTTGAGAACCGTTTAATAGCGTTCTGCATATCGGTAACATCCTCGTCAGTTAAGCGGGACGTTACGCTATTCGCGGTAACATTTTTACAAAGGAAAAACAAGACTTTCCAAACAGGAATATTTCTATCGATAACAGACGATGCAAATTTATATAACTGATAAAGGAAATGACAAAGCTCTTCACCGGCAAACGCGCCATCCTGCCCTATGCCATAATTAGGAGTTTTGTTGACATCGCCAAAAAACTGACCATCAGGAATAAGACCTGATTTTGAAAAAAGCGGGTAGAATTCATAGTTCCATCTGGTCAAATCGACCGCGTTAAGACCGAGTACTTTCTGGGTTTCTGTACCCTTGTTTTGAAAAGAACCGGTATACTTTTCAAGCATATCTATGCATTCTTTAATATATGTGATGCCGGGATTTGCGGAAAAATCCGTTAAAACATATTTGTATGCCTGCCAAAGAAATTGAACATATTCATATTTGGTGAACGCGCCATCCGCGCCAATACCGTAATTAATATCAATAACGGGGCTTTGAAAATAAGCGCCGTCTTTAATTACGCCCGCTCTTGAAAGCTGGGGATAGTATGTTGACTTCCATACACTCAAATCATTGCTGTTAAGAAGCTCGACTTTTGTGTTATTGTTAGGCAATGCCTTTGCCCTATCGTAATACCCGCTGCCTTCAAGCATCTTAATACAATCCATAGTAAGCTGCCTTAAATCCGCCATAAAATTCTCCTTCATTCTTTACTAAAGTAAAGAATAATTAATTTTTCTCTTATTCCGTAAGAGTTTTCTGATTATACAACAGGCAAATGAAAAACACAAGAAAAATTTAAACTTTTGTCAAGCCGCAATTAAAATGTCCTATTGACATTATGCGGCATTGTTACCGGATAGACCTTTTTTTGATGCTTCTATCTCCTCAACCAGGAAAGAATTTTTCTTCTACTGTATACAAAAACTGTCGTCCAGCCTTATAAGAACCGTAACCTTGTCCTTAGGACGCGACACTCCTCCCTCCCTCCTCTGTCCTTCTTCCTTCTTCCTTTTTCCTTTTTCCCTTTTCCCTTTTCCCTTTTCCTTTTTCCTTTTTTTGAATTTGCCGCTTGACTTTTATGCATCGGCTTGCCTATACTGTTGAGGTATACTTCAAAGGAATAGGGGTGTGAGTCCCCTTCTATACACGTAACTGTGATTGGGCGGCGTTTATAACGCCGGATTCGTCTGTAACAGCCACTGGGTAAAGCTATCTGCTTTACGTGGGAAGGCTTGGCGGATTTTGCCCATAAGACAGGAGACTTTGGTATACGGACATTTTATTTTCTGGACCTCGTGGAAAAGGTCAGAGAAAAGCCGCTTATCTGTGAGTTTTTAGTAAGCTGTTTTTCCCGCGTTTTGTTTGCAAGGCGGATTCCGTCCGTAATGGCGGCCGCTGCTTGCTTTTACCGTTGGGGAATTTACTGTGGCAAGAAGCGTCATTAAACACGCAAAACACATTTTCATTTTAACCGCGAAAAATACGCGGCGTAACTCTTCATCGCTAATTGCTCCTTCTTCCCTCTTCCTTTTTACTTCTTCCTTTTTACTTGCTCCTCACTCCTCATTGCTAATTGCTAATTCATTTACCCCCCCCCCCCCCGCGCTCTACTACAAAAAAACACAGCGGGCTTTTTCAAATATAACAGACATTTTTATACGCTTTATGCGGCTTTTACAATGATTACTCGGCTTTATCAGCTTTTAAGAACCTGAGCCGAAACCGCGGACTGTTGTCCCGTCAAACGTTGTTTGATCCGGTTTTGGACAGGGATTAGGTTTGTGTAAACACAAATTCGCGCATAGCGCAAATTCGCGCAAACACAAACAAGGGTTTTGGAAAAATGAAAAAGGTGAAAAAAATGGGAAAAAATAATTCATTAAACACGGCAAAACGCGGCTTAGCTCCGGCGCTGTTGGCATTGGTACTGTCGGCGGCGATTTTCGCGGGATGCGATGACGTTACAAAGGACATGGGGGAAGTCTCACAAGCGCCCGCAAGATCGGCGGTGGTCATAGACAAGGGCGGGTTTTTGAAGGCTGTCGAAGACTCCGAGATCAAGGACATCACGGTTATGGAGGGCTTTAAGGTTGACGGGGACGTAACGATAAACTCCGCCAAAACGATAACCATTGCGAAGGGCGAGACGGTATCGATAAGTTCACTGACGGTGAACGCGCCGCTGACGCTGAACGGGCAGGATCCCGATGTAATCGCGGCGGCGGGCGCCCTCAAAATGGCGGCGAGCATTGGAGGCGGAACACAGTACGGCATCCTTAGGGTAAGCTACGGGCTGACGGTTTCGACCGCAAGCACGCTGGAACTGACCGGTGAAATCAATCTGCTGTTTACCGCGGCGGTCATGATGGATGATATAAAGGTTGACGGTCTGTTAAAAGTCGCGGACGAGGCCTTGGTCTGCAAGATTCAGATTGGCGGAGAGCCGGGGACGGTAAAGCTAGGCGGCAGCGGCGCGGTTCAGTTCGGCGATACGGAAGCCGCCCCGGCGGCGGATACGGATATTGAGCTTCAGGTTGTTGATGAGCCGGAGAACGATCTTGGCGGCGGCTATTTTGACGAGGAGGAAGAGGAGGACGAGGAAGAAGCATTTAACGACGCGATTGTATCGAGCCTGACGCTGAAGTTAGACAGCTCAGGAGCTTTAAGCAATTTGGAAACGGACGAGAGCGGCAAAGTATTAAAACTTGCTGTAAACGGAACCGCAAAGCTGGCGGCGGATATAACATATACGAGTGGGACTGCGGCCAAGGTAACGTGGCTGTCAAAGAGCCCGGGCGCGGTTTCTGTGGATGACAATGGGAATGTAAAAGTGATTAGCGGCGGGTCCGTACAGATTACGGCGTACGCGGGCGGTAAATCCGATACATGCACGGTAAGTTCGGCAAAGGGCGCGGGTCTCTATGTCGGAGACGACCTTATAGATTTAAGTAACAAAACTGAAAGTTCCATGCTTGAAAAAGCATTTAGCTATATAAAAAGTGATAATACCACCGCTAACGAGTATACGATTGTGCTGGATACTAACGAGGAAGACAATACAGGTGACGGATATACCATAGGCAGTGGAGCGGGAAA
>JAISCO010000330.1 GCA_031265535.1 Spirochaetaceae bacterium
ACACCCAAACCCAAATTTCCGCTTAAATATTCAGTTATAGCACCTGGAGTGGGCGTTTTTGTAAAAACACGCTTACTCTTTCCTCACCTTATATGACAACTTTAAACCAGGACGCGACACTGTTACTTTTTACCTTTTCCTTTTTACCATAAATTTTCTAAAAGTAAAATTGCTGATTCCTCCTCATTGCTAATTGCCAATCGCCGGGCTAAACTGGGAAGCGCTGGAGATGTGAATGGTATACCGCGCTTATGTTGAAAAGAAGGCGGAGTTTGCGGCGGAAGCGGCGGGGGAGAAAGAAGAATGAGAAAAGTATTGAAAAAGGGTTTGCTCTGTGCGGTTTATGCGCTAATCTCGACGGCTGTCCTGGCTGCCCAGAGCGGGGCAGGAAATACCGATCAGGACATAGCGGCGTACACCGAAGCTATCAGGCTGGACCCCAATGATGCCGAAGCGTACAAGAACCGGGGCAACGCCTACGATGACAAAGAAGAGTACGACAGAGCCATCGCCGACTTCACTGAAGCGATCAGGCTAAGTCCCAATGATGCCGAAGCGTACAAGAACCGGGGACGTTCTTATTTGGGCAAAGAGGAGTACGACAAAGCCATTGCCGACAACGATCAAGCTATAAATATCAACCCCAATTATTGGCAGGCGTTCGCTAACCGGGGCAGTGCCTACGGGAACAAAGGGGAACATGACAAAGCCATCGCAGACTTCACCCAAGCCATAAGTATCAAGGCCGATGGCGCTTCGTTGTATGTGAACCGGGGTATGGCCTACAGTGATAAAGGAGAACATGACCGGGCCATCGCGGACTTTACCGAGGCCATAAGGCTCGACCCCAATGATGCTTACATCTCCTTTTTCCGGGGCAGCGCCTACGGGAACAAAGGGGAGACTGACAAAGCGATCACAGACTTCACTGAGGCGTTGCGGCTTGACCCGAATCTTGTTTGGGCGTATAGGTACCGGGGCAACGCTTACGGGACCAAAGGAGAGTTCGACAAAGCGATCACCGACTACACCGAAGCGCTGCGGCTCGACCCCGATGATGCGGCAGCGTACTTTTTCCGGGGCGTCGCCTATGGATCCAAAGGAGAGTTCGACAAAGCTATCGCCGACTTTACCGAGGCCGTAAGGCTCGACCCCCATGACGCTCAGGGTTACTATAACCGGGGCTACACCTACAATGCGACAGGAGAGTTCGACAAAGCCATAGCGGACTACAGCCAAGCCATAAGGCTCGACCCCGATGATGCGGCAGCGTACTTTTTCCGGGGTGTCGCCTATGGATCCAAAGGAGAGTTCGACAAAGCTATCGCCGACTTTACCGAGGCCATAAGGCTTGTTCCCCATGACGCTCAGGGTTATCATAACCGGGGCTACGCCTACAATGCGACAGGAGAGTTCGACAAAGCGGTCGCCGACTACACAGAGGCACTGCGGCTCGACCCCAATGATGCTCAGGTTTACAATAACCGGGGCAATGCTTATGGGGTCAAAAGAGAGTTCGACAAAGCTATCGCCGACTTTACCGAGGCCGTAAGGCTCGACCCTAATAATGCTCAGAGCTACCAGGGCCGGGGCTACGCCTACAATGCGACAGGGGAGTTCGACAGAGCCATAGCGGACTACACAGAGGCGTTACGGCTCAATCCCAATGATGCTCAGGTGTACACTAACCGAGGCAATATCTATGATGACAAAGGGGAGTCCGACAAAGCTATCGCCGACTACACCGAAGCGCTGCGGCTTGATCCCAATCTTGTTTTGGCGTACTATAACCGGGGCCTCGCCTACGGTCGCAAAAGAGAGGCAGACAAAGCGATTGCTGACTACACCAAGGCACTGCGGCTCGACCCGAATCTTGCTTATGTCTACAATAACCGGGGCAATGCCTACGCTATGAAAGAGGATTATGTCCGCGCCCGCGCCGACTGGGAGAGGGCGTTGCAGCTTGATCCTAATGATGCCGAGGCGCGGAATAATCTTGAACGCCTGCGGCGTGAAGGGCAGCAAAAGGAGGGGGCGTATTCCCTTCATACTTTTCTGTAATTTGTGAAGATTGAAACGTGAGCTTGCTCCAAAACTAATCGACTATGCGCTGAAGCGCATGGTGCGCAAACTTTGTTTGCGATGGAACAAGCTTTTGGAAAAAGCGGTCTAATCGGACTAAAGTCCGGCCCGCTTTTTCCATTAAATCTAAGGTTGCCGGCCTTGCGGAGCTTGTCTCCCCAAAACTGAAGTTTTGGAACAGCTTCAAATAATAAAATATTGTTGTTATTTGTAGCAAAAACCGGTATATAACAAACGGTTAACACTTCGCCCGGGTCATTCCGTTGCGCGCCAACTTTGTTTGTGAACATTCACTCGGCTTACTCGGCGGCATTAGGCGCGATAGACGCGGCAGGCGCAATGCCTGAAACGCCGATGCTTGTTATTTTAAGATAATCGAGCAGCACGGGATACTTTGTTAAAAGCTCGCCGTATCTGGCAAGCTCGTCTAAACGGAATTGGGAATTTATGCGCCCCGCGGCATTGGCGTTTATTTGCGAGTTTAGTATTTCTCGCTGCCGTGAAATATAATTTTCATACATCTCTTTTGCCGAGTTGTACAGTTTGTAATCTGGAAACTGTTTTACGCTTAACGAGCATGAAAGTCCGCTTATATAAGGAAATTCGGCCTGTATATCATCGGTAAGCGGTTTATAGTCGCTTGCCGTGTTTATTTGTTCAAGTGTCTCCTGTTGTCCGCAGTAGTATGCCAGACGCTGCTCTATAAACGGCTCAAGCTGGGCGCGGAGTTCACTGTTGTAAGCGTCAAGTTCTGTTTGATTCGATATATGGAATTGATCCGCTATCACCGGCAGAAGGTTTGGGTTTAGGGTAAAAAACACGTTTCCTGAAACTTGCCACGAAAAAGAAGTTTTTAGTCCGACAAACGATGTGTATGTTTCGGCCTGCGGCAGTACGCCTCGCGCTTCGACCGGTATTGTTTGATTTTTTATGTTAAAAACGGATATCTCTGTGTTTACGGGTATCAGTTTATACCAGAGCCATGTAAATTTTCCATCCGTAATTACTTCATCGTAAAGTCCGTGTGTTTTAGAGCGGAGTACACCGTAAGAATTGTGCGGAACAGACATCTGCGCCCAGCCGGCAAAAAAACAGCCCGCGCCCAATGCAATAAGTATAATTAGAATGATAAAAAGTTTTTTCATGCCTAAGGCGCCCATGTATTTTATCAACATATCCGCTTTTTCCATAAATTTCAACCCGCCATTTGCCGCCATAGACTATCGGGAGGAATTAGCAATTAGCAATTAGCAATTAACAATGAGCAATTAACAAGGCGGCTTACGAGCAGGCTGTCGCGAAGCGGCGGAGCGAGGGGCAATGAACAATGAGCTTCAAAAGCTCCATGCTCACGAGCTTTTGAACGCGCTTGCGCGTTCAGCCCCGCGCACGGGATTGCAGCGGAAATCCCGCAGTACCGCCATAGGCGGTACGAGGAATTGGAGCGGAAAGCCCGGTTTTTGGCGCTGCCGCGCCAAAAATGCGCCCAAATAAAAAATGAAACTGTCATTCATTGCTCCTTCTTCCTTGTTACTTTTTACTTCTTCCTTCCCCCTTTGCTCCTTCTTCCTTTTTCCTTTTTACTTTTTCTTCCCTCTTCCCTATTCACTGCTCTTCTATTCTTGATAGACTGAAAGCCGCAGGCGTTGTATACGTCTCAAAATCAGGAGGAAATTATGAAAAAATTTTGTGGTTTAACAGGTACGATTCTTTCTTTTTTGATTTTAGCGGCTTGCAGCAAAAATTCGACCCCCGGCGTTTATTTTTTGAACTTTAAGCCGGAGCTAGACAAACAATGGCTGGACACAGCCGCTCAATTTACCGGCGAAACAGGTATACCTATGGAAGTAGTTACGGCGGCAAGCGACACTTATGAGCAGACATTACGCGCCGAAATGACGAAAGCGAAACCACCCACCCTGTTCAACCTGAACGGGCCTGTCGGTATGCGGGCTTGGCAGGATTATACCGCCGATCTTAAAGGCAGTAAAATTTATGAATGGCTGAGGGACAAGGGGCTTGCGATAGGTGGGGATGGTAAAATTTACGGCATACCGTACGCAATCGAAAGTTACGGGATTATATACAATGACGCGATACTGCGGAAATACTTTTTGCTCCCTTCCCGTGCCGTAAATGACATAAGCGATGCCGGCGGCATTACGAATTTCGCAAAGCTAAAAGCTGTTGCCGAAGATATTCAGGCTAACGCGGCGGCGCTCGGAATTGCGGGGGCCTTTGCGTCAACTTCTTTTTCGCCGGGCGAGGACTGGCGCTGGAATACGCATTTGGCTAATATTCCCGTATACTTTGAGTACAGGCAAAAAAATGTCAATGACCTGGCGGTAATTGATTTGATATATTCTGAAAATTTTAAAAACACTTTTGATTTATACATTAACAATTCTATTACAAGCAGAAGGATGACCGGCTCAAAAACTGTGGGCGATTCAATGACGGAGTTCGCTTTGGGTAAAGTCGCTTTCATTCAAAACGGAACCTGGTCATGGCCGCAAATAGCCAACGAAACCGGAAATGTTGTTGATCAACAGGATATAAAATTCCTGCCAATATATACCGGGGTCGATGGAGAGGAAACACAGGGGCTTTGTGTCGGGACTGAAAATTTTATCGCGGTAAACAGCCGCGTGAGTCAAGAAGAGCAGGATGCTTCGCTAAAATTTCTTGAGTGGCTGTTTGGCACAGATAACGGTAAAAAGCAGGCGTCAGGCAGTCTTGGACTAATCACTCCGTTCACCACATTTTCGGCGGAAGAACTTCCAAGCGACCCGCTGATAAAAGAAATGTACCGCTATTTGAATGAGTTGGGTATCAATTCTGTGCCTTGGGTGTTCACCACTTTCCCAAGTCTGGAATTCAAGAATGATCTGGGCGCGGCGCTTAGCGCTTATACGGTGGGAAGTCAGGACTGGGATTATGTAAAAACAACATTCATCAACAGTTGGGCCGCCGAAAAAAAGGCGAATCAGTAAGAGACGTCAAACAGAGGCGGCTTGTTTATGTAAACATAAACAAGCCGCCTCTGTCATTTCACATTTTATCTTTTACCGTTTACCGTCATATTTGGAGAAAAAATTTATGGAAAAATCATTAAAAAAGTATTTTTGGTTTTTTGTGGGGCCTACGCTGCTTTGTTTTATAATTTCTTTTATTATACCGTTTATCTATGGCATTATTCTTTCATTCGCAAAATTTACAACCGTTACCGACTTAAAGATGACGGGTTTCAATAATTATGTTCTTGCATTTTCTAATCCGGACTTTTTGAACGCGCTTTGGTTTTCTATTCGCTTTACGTTTGTATCGGTTATATTGACTAATTTAATAGCCTTCGCTTTTGCGCTGATGCTTTCAGGCGGCGTAAAGGGAACAAATCTTTATCGGACGCTAATTTTTATGCCTAATCTGATAGGCGGCATAGTGCTTGGATATATTTGGCAATTTATAATTAACGGTGTTTTGAGTTTTGCGGGTGTTACAATTATCGTAGACGCAAGATACGGTTTTTGGGGGCTTGTCATTTTAAGCAGCTGGCAGTTTATTGGATACATGATGATCATTTACATTGCCGGTATACAAAATATATCAACCGATATACTGGAAGCGGCAAGGATTGACGGCGCGGGCGCTTGGACTATATTAACAAAAATTACAATTCCTCTTGTGATGCCGTCAATTACGATTACTTTCTTTATGTCCGTGGCAAACTCTTTTAAGATGTTCGACCAGAATCTGGCGCTTACAGCTGGTCTTCCCGGAAAACAAACGGTGGGTGTGGCTCTTGATATTTACAATACATTTTACGGCAGAACCGGCTGGGAAGGCGTAGGGCAGGCAAAAGCGTTCATGTTTTTTATTATCGTCGCGATAATATCTCTTATGCAGTTGTCTATTACACGAAAGCGGGAGGTAGAAACTTGATTACCGGACATAAATCTTCGCGTATAAAAAGCGGCAATTTAATTATCGGTCTGATACTTTGTGTGGTGTCGGCGCTGTTTTTACTGCCGATACTGCTTGTTATAATTAACTCGTTTAAGTTTAAACTTGCCGTTATAGACACGCCGTTCGCTTTTCCTGACGCCGGTTCGTTTGCCGGTTTAAGTAATTATACAAACGGTCTGGCGGCTACAGGTTTTTTTAAGGCTGCCGGTTTTTCTTTTTTTATCACGGTGTTTTCTGTTGCTATAATTGTGTTGTTTTCAAGCATGACCGCGTGGTTTATAACGCGGAGCCGCAGTGTTTTTTGTAAAGCGCTGTATTTTGCGTTTGCCTTTGCGATGATAGTGCCGTTTCAAATGGTAATGTTTCCGCTTACGCACGTCGCAAACCGGATGCATCTTGATAATCCTATAGGTATACTGTTTATTTATTTAGGATTTGGCGCGGGAACTTCCATATTTTTATATTCGGGTTTCATTAAATCTGTACCGATAGCTGTTGAAGAAGCCGCCGTAATAGACGGTTGTACTCCTATCCGCGCTTTCTTTAGCGTTGTTCTGCCCATGCTGACGCCTATTTCAGTTACTGTAGCCATATTAAACACGATGTGGATATGGAACGATTATCTTTTGCCGAGTCTTATTATAGGTTCAGAATACCGCACAATACCGGTTGCCGTTCAATATCTGCGCGGCGGATACGGTTCTATAGATATGGGTTATATGATGGCGGTAATAACGATGGCTCTAATACCTATAATTATTTTTTATTTTTTTTGCCAGCGGTATATAATAAGGGGTGTTACAGCCGGTTCTATCAAAGGTTAATATGTATCATCACAAGCTTTTATCGAATAATGTTTTTGTTATTTTCACGATTTTTCTGTTTTATATTCTAGCGTCCTGCTCACGCTCATCACCTACGATAGCGTTTTCCACGATGACTCTTAACTATATTGAACAGGACGCCGCGCCTGTCCCGACACTAAATTTTTTTGTGATTGCTAACGATGACGACGGCTACGAAGACCTTGCGGAACTACAGCTGTACAACGACTATGAGGGGCTTGTGTGGTCATTTACGCCGGAAACGTGGATGCGCCACGATGAAGCCGGAAATATATGGCTGGGAAGTAATAAAATTGTTATGGCCGGCGGGGAGATTTTTCCAAGCGGCCAATATCGAGCCGTGCTTATTGACAAGGGCGGGGAGCGGACGGAGCGTACTTTTGGTTTTGATGTGCCGGCAATTCCGCGCTATCCTTTTCCCAGTCTTACAATAATTGAGGACAGTTACAGGATCGATTCTGAATATCCGGAATCTTATTTTATCTGCTATAATACGGAAGGCGCTTACAGCAGATCTATAAAGCTGGAATCAAAAACAGGCAGTATATCTTCATTGCGGCTTGGTTCCGATATTTTGAGTGTCGCGTTGTGGGCGCGCGATACGACTTATTCTACTTCGGCGCTCACAAAGATGATGCCTATACGTTGAAATTAAAATTAAAATTGAAGTTGAAATTAAATAGGCAGCGAATGGACATGAAAACAAATGAACAGTGATAATTTTTCAATTAAGAGTTATGTAACGCGAAACGGGCGCTCTACTAAGGCTCAGCGGTATGCTTTTAACTCTTTGAGCGGTAAATACTGTGTTCCATTCGCGGATTCGCCGCTTGATTTTTATGCTGTCTTTAATAATTATAATCCGGTAACAATCGAAATTGGTTTTGGAATGGGAAGCGCAACGGCGAAAATAGCCGCTGTAAATCCTCAAAAAAATTATATCGGTGTTGAAGTTTTTCGCGCCGGTATAGGACGTCTGCTTTGGGAAATTGAAAAGCAAAATCTAAGTAATGTGCGGATTATAGAATATGACGCGGTTTCTGTATTTGAAAAAATGTTACCCGATAACAGTTTAGGGGCTGTCCATATTTTTTTCCCCGACCCCTGGCCAAAAGCAAGGCACCATAAGCGCAGGCTGCTAAAGCGTCCGTTCACAGATACGCTTGCGTCAAAGTTAATGACCGGCGGCTATGTTTACATGGTCAGCGATTGTGATGATTACTGTAATTTTGCCTTATCCGAATTAAGCGCTACAATTGCATTGCGGAATAGTTATGAAAAATTCGCGCCCCCCCAAAGCTGGCGTCCTGTCACAAAATTCGAAAAAAAAGCTCTCTCCCACAGCAGCTCAATAAAAGAACTTCTTTTCACCCCCGCCAGCGGGTTTCAATGCGCTCCGCGCTAGCCCGCCAGCGGGTTTCTCATACGCTCCGCGTTAGCGTTTTGCCGCCGCTCGTTGGCGGCGGAACAGCGTTAAGGTCGATAACGGCCTTAGGGGCTTTGCATTTACTCCGATAATTTGTGTCGCCATTTATGGCGCAATTAGTGTAATTTGCGGCTCATATTCTCTTTCTGAGCGGGGCGGCGTTAAGGTCGATAGTTGCCTTTTTTCATTATTCATTCCTAATTCCTCATTCCTAATTCCTCATTCCTCAACCTACTCGCCACCCCGCTCCAAAGTTTTGTCTTCATTGTTCATTGCTAATTTTTACTTGTTCCCTTTTCCTTTTTACCTCTTTGCCAGCGGGTTCTACAAATAATTTGCGTAACCGGTTATAATGGGCGGCAGGTTCACTATGACGATTAAGCGGCGAATATTTATTTCTCATATACTCATGATCTGCATCCCGTTTGCGCTGTGCGTTCTTTTTTCTATCGGTGTGCGTTTTGTAATAATGAAAATCTATAGCGGGAGCAGCCGGTTCTACAACAACGAGATTTTCTACGAGGCGCGGCACGAATTGCAGAATATCGGTGAACGTTTTGCCAAAAACTCAGGCGGCCCGGAAGCCGGCGTTAATAATTTGAAGCTTATTGCCGGGGATTTACAAAAACGCTTTCTAAAATACGGCGTCTATTTTGCGGTACATGACAACGGAGAATGGCTGATACCGCCGCCGGCGCGAGAAAATAAACCGCTGTTTGCCGCCGCTTTATTGACAACCGGAAACCACGTCATGTCATTTGATACGACGGTGGTGTATACGCAGACTATCGGGGCAGCCAAAATAATGGCCGTAAGTTATAACTATCATTTTAATGATGATATGTATATTAATTTTGTAACAGCCATGGGAATACTGTCATTATGGATTATGATACTCCTCGTTCTCGCGACTAATTTTTTCTTAACTCGCAGCATGATAAAAAATATTGCTATCCCGCTTGATACTCTATCTTTTGGGGTTAAACAAATTCAAAACAACAATCTGGGTTTTCGGCTTGAATATAAAAATGACGATGAATTTCGTCCCATTTGCGCCGCTTTTAACGAGATGGCGGAGCGGCTTGAAGCGATGGCGGCGGAACACGATAAGTATGAGGAGAATCGGCGTGAACTGCTTGCCGGTATTTCCCACGACCTCAGAACGCCGCTTACATCAATAAAGGCGTATCTTGAAGGCATTGAAAAAGAAGTCGCGTCAACCAAAGAAAAACGGGAAAAATATATCGCCACCATCAGGAATAAAACTAACGATATGGAATATATCATCAATCAATTGTTTTTATTTTCAAAATTGGACATAAACGATTTTCCCCTCAGCCTGCAAAATCTTGATATGGGATTGTTCTTTCAGGATGCCGTATCAGAGCTTTCAGGCTATTACGATAAAAGGGGGCTGACAATAGAATTATGCGAAATTATGCCCAATGTGTTTGTCAGCATTGATCCGGTACTGTTTCGCAATGTTATAACCAATATTCTTGAAAACAGCGTGTTGTATAAAGATACTGAACGGGGGCGGATTGAAATCAGCGTTGGCATAATAGGCGCGGTTGTCGAAATACGCCTTGCCGATGACGGCCCCGGCGTGCCGCGGGAATCCCTGGAAAAATTATTTGATGTTTTTTATCGCGCCGACCCGTCCAGAAATACTAAAGGCGGCAGCCTCGGTAATGGACTGGGGCTCGCCATATCGCAAAAAATTGTAAACCTTATGGGCGGTTCCATAAAAGCTGAAATGAAAGCCGAACTGCCTGAACGCGGTATTGCAATCGTCATAAGTTTACCGTTTGCGGATCCGCCAGCATCAGGAGAAATGGTATGAAAGTTTTAATTATTGAAGACGACGCCGACATTGCCGGAATAGAGCGGGATTTTCTGGAAATTGACGGCTTTGAAGTCGTCCACGAGGCGGACGGCAAAAAAGGTATGGAACTGGCCCTGTCCGGCGGCTTTGACCTCATATTGCTTGACATTATGCTGCGGCGCATAAACGGATATGAAATATGCCGTGAGATCAGAGATAAAATTGACATACCCATTTTAATGGTGAGCGCCCGCATTGAGGACATTCACAAAATTCGCGGTCTGGGACTTGGAGCCGACGATTATATTGCAAAACCTTTTTCACCGGCGGAACTTGTCGCTCGTGTAAAAACGCACATCAGCCGCTATAAACGTCTGAAAGGCGCGCATGATATTGAGCTTGGGCAGACTACAGCAGACGAGATTGATTTGGGCCGCCTGCGGATAATTCCCGCTGCGCGCCGCGTGTATGTCGAAAATAACGAGATAATGCTCACCAACAAAGAGTACGAACTGCTGCTATTCTTTGCGTCAAACCCTGAAATCGTTCTTAGCAAAAAACGTCTGTACGACAAGATTTGGGGTGAGGACATGTACGGCGTTCTGGAAACGGTTGTTGTGCATATCAACCGTCTGCGTGAAAAAATCGAGCCCGACCCGGCCAACCCCCGGTATATCCAAACCGTGTGGGGAGTCGGATACCGGTTTATGGCGTAAACAAGGACAAGGAAAAAGGA
>JAISCO010000408.1 GCA_031265535.1 Spirochaetaceae bacterium
CCTTTATTTAGTATTTTTATTGTTGGATCTATATCCACTACAGATATATTTTTCCAGTTTAGAAAAGCGTCTTTCCTGTCTGAAAATGGATTAAATGATATTTCATAATCCATCATAAAAGACCATGCTAGTTGAAAAGTATTTTTTAGTATCTCGTTCTAAATAAATACCTTTGCCTGGGCTTCAAGATGAACATTGAGATTTGTCTGATCATCATACGGTCTATTAAAACAACAATTATCCAAATATATTCTATTTTTCATAAAGTAACTCTTTCATATAGTGTACACCATATTATTTCATTATACAATAGAGGCTGTTCCAAAACTTCAGTTTTTGGAGAGACAGGCTATGCCTTTCCACAAGCTCTGCTTGTCCAGCTTCCTTGAATTTAGCAATGAACAATTAACAATGAGGAATGAACAATGACAACAGTTGCGTATGCCAAACGTCCTTTTCGGACCCGAAGGCACGGAGTAAAGCCAGCTTTGGGTATGCCAGCGCGGAGCGCATGTAAACCCACTGGTGGGCGCGGAGCGCATGTAAACCCGCTGGCGGGCGCGGAGCGCATGTAAACCCGCTGGCGGGCGCGTATGCCAAACGCCCTTTTCGAACCTGAAGGCACGGAGTAAAGCCAGCTTTGGGTATGCCGGCGCGGAGCGCATGTAACCCCGCTGGCGGGCTGGCGGGCATAAATCATTGTGGAAAACTTGGTTTTGTTGTATAACAAAGCAATGATTATTGAAGTTTATTCCCCCACAATCAGGCGTAAAGAGATGGACGCGGTGCTTACGGTAATGGTTGAAGAAAAAATCGGCCCTGGAGAACAGTCGGCGCGTCTGATCCAGATGGCAAAAGAACATCTGCGCTTTGATTATTGTCTTGCGCTACGCAGCCCCGCGATGGCATTGTTTTTTGCGCTTAAACTGCTCGATTTACCGCCGCTTTCCGGAGTGGCTGTTTCCGCACTTTCGCCCGCCTACTATGTCAAAGTAATAGAGGATGCGGGTTTTACGGCGGTTTTCTGCGATACCGGCGAGGCTTGCGCCTGTCCCGACGCTATAACGATAGGGGCGGCGATTGCGACGGCTGAAAAAACGCCTGTGCGGGCCGCCGTGCTGTACCACAATCTTGGTTTTATGCCGGACATGGACGGTATAGCCGCGCTGGGTATTCCTTTTATTGAGGATTGTTCCGCCGCGTATATGAGCGGTTTTGGCGAGAACAAGGCCGGCTCTTTTGGTGTTTTTACGATTTTAGGTTTGGAAGAGCGGGATATGCTTACGAGCGGGGGCGGGGCGCTGCTGTACGCTTCTGAACGCCGTAACGCGGCTGTGCTTCGTAATGCGGGGTGGTCGCCGCCGGAGTACGGGCTTCCTGACATGAATGCGGCCATGGCGCTGGTTCAATTCAGGGAAACTGAAAAAAACATGCAAAAACGTGAAAAAATAGCGGAATTATACACACAATCCGCGCTGCGGCAGGGAAGGCATAAGCTATTTGTTTATCCTGACGGCTTTGAATACAACAACTATGCTTTTCCGCTTGTTCTTGAAACCGGCATGAAGGAACTTATCGCCTACGCTAAGCGCAAAGAAATTGTTGTAGAGAGCGCTTTTTCAAAGACGCCCGCCGGTATTGGGCTTGTTAAACAGGATATTTGTCCCGCCGCCTGTTCAATCAGCCTTAGAACCGCGTTATTCCCGATATATCCAAGGCTTGGCGACGCGGCGGCTCTGCGTGTCGCCAAGTTGATTCAAACGATGCCGTAGGCCCGGATTTCAGAGATGGGCGAATTTTTGGCGCTGCAGCGCCAAAAACCGGGCTTTCCGCTCCAATTCCTCAGCCCCCGGCGCGCGCCGGCACGGCTAAAGCCGTACCGCTTTTTTACAAACAGTGGCATTTGTTGGCGCTACGCCATGCTGCATTGGTTCATCCACACGCTTGCGCGTGGAGATATTGGGCGGGGCTTGCGGGATTTCCGCTGCAATCCCTTTCGCGGAAGACGCAACACAATTTTAATTAACAATGAATTTGTCATCATACGCCGACAGGCTGTTGATTGTATGCATTTTTTTTACCTCTTACTTCTTACTGTCGAATATGGCCTGAATTGCTTGTTTAAGGTTTTTTACGCTGGCAATGACCGCGTCTTGTTCAAGAGCGGCATACTCCGGCCCGGCGCCGCCTATACTGTCCGAGGGGCAGATAATATTGTCGAAACCAAGGCTAACGGCGGCTTTAATGCGGCTTGAAAGACGGCGTACAGGCATAACTTCGGCGGCAAGCGTTAACTCTCCGGTAACGGCGGCGCGCGGCGGAAGACTGATGCCGGTACGCGCCGAATATATGCTGGCCGCCAGAGCAAGCTCAACGCCGACTTCGTTTATCCTGATCCCGCCGAGCACATTTATATAAATATCGTGATCCGACAGCCGCAGTCCCAGACATTTTTCAATTGTCGCGGCGATACGTGAAACACGCGCCTGATCGATGCGGTCGGAAAAAACACGGCTTATTGAGCCTTTTGCCGGGACTACAAGGGCTTGAATCTCGACAAGCAGAGCGCGGCTTCCTTCCAGCACGGCGGCGGTGGCGATTCCGGCAGGCAGAGTCCCCTCGCGGTGCGCCAGAAAAAGCATGGACGGGTCATCTACGGCGGAAAGTCCCTGTTCGGTCATTGTAAAGATGCCGATTTCATCCACAGAGCCGAAGCGGTTCTTTGATGCCCGCAAAAAACGCTGCTCTCCGCCGGTCTGCTCAAAGTAGAGAACCGTATCAACCATGTGTTCAAGCGTTTTAGGCCCCGCGATTACGCCGTCTTTTGTAATATGCGCCGCCAAAAAAAGCACGGAATCATGCTCTTTTACCCATGAAATCAGCTCAAACGAACAATATTTGAGCTGATTCACCGTCCCCGGCACAAGGCCGGCCTCTGCCGTGTAAAGTGTCTGCGCGCTGTCTATGATGACTATGACAGGATGAAGGGCGTCTACCACCGTTACTATCTCTTCCAGCGCCCCCGAACAAAGAATTTCAATACGCTCGCAGGGAAGTTTTAGCCGGTCGGCGCGCATCTTTATCTGCCCGGCGGACTCCTCGCCGGAAACATAAAGTATACGCCCGCGCGTCGTGGTGTGCGCCGCCATTTGCAGCAGCAGCGTTGATTTTCCTATGCCCGGTTCGCCGCCGACCAGTATGGCGGAACGCTTCATCATACCGCCGCCAAGCACGCGGTCAAGTTCCGGCAGGCCGCTTCCTATTCGCGCGCCTTCGCGGCTGTCAACCTGAGACAACGGAAAAGATTGCGGGATACCTGAATGTGACGAGGATTTTTGCCGCGCCTGACTGCCGGTTACAGACGTTTCAGTAAGACTGTTCCATTCGCCGCATTCGGGGCACCGGCCAAGCCATTTAGGTTCCTCGTGCCCGCAGGCGGAACAAACAAAAATAATGCTTTTTTGTTTAGTTTTTTTCACTTTTTTTCACTTTTTTCACTAGTCCCCCCACCCCCCTTACCTTAACTTGACCCACAGAAATTTTTAACCGCTAAGTCGAAGAAGTCGAATAAGTTTTCATTCAAATTGCTCAAAACTTGAGCTGTTTTAGCCATTTTTTGTTGGCAATTTAGCGCATCCGGCCCTTTTTTTCCAGCAGTTTTACTTTTAGCGCTATATGCGGGAAGCGCTTAGTGATTAAGTGATTAGCAGAGATGGAAAAGCTGTCCACTAGCCACTGTTAATGGGTGGGGGTAGCGTAAAAGCGTTTTT
>JAISCO010000410.1 GCA_031265535.1 Spirochaetaceae bacterium
TTGTCCTTCCTTATAGGGTAAAGCAGGCGGCAAAACGTCAGGCATGAGTGACTCCAACAGCGAAAGCTGTTGGCATGGAAGGAGGGACTTTCTATGGAAATGAAAGCCTCCATCCAGTACACCGCACTATCCTTCCTTATAGGGTAAAGCGGCGGTGAAACGTCAGGCATGAGTGACTCCAACAGCGAAAGCTGTTGGCATGGAAGGAGGGACTTTCTATGGAAATGAAAGCCTCCATCCAGTGCACCGCACTATCCTTCCTTATAGGGTAAAGCAGCGGTGAAACGTCAGGCAAAACAGTGCACCGCACTGTTTTGTGTGCTACCCCCACCCCACCAATCACTGCTCACTTATCACTAAGCACTTTTTTGGACAGGGGACAGAGCAACAGTTAGGCAGAAGTTTTACTTTTAACACGGACCGTCCGTTAAGGCGCACGGCCAAAAGCGCGGGGCTTGTCAACCGAAAAAATGGGTGCCAGGGAGAGGAGGGGCTAAACGCCGTCAACAGCCGCGTATGCCAACCGCCCTTGCCGGACTGACGGCATGGAGCAAACGTCCGCTTTGGGTATGTCGGCGCGGAGCGCGTGTAGACCCGCTGGCAGGTGAGTGTTACGACACTGGCGGGCGGGCGAGCATAAAGCGAAGGAGCGTTAGTCCGCAACCCATTCGCTTATTTCTCTTTTTGATTTTCCCCATTTGACAGCCTTGCCGCCGTCCATCTTGCAGTAACGGCAGAATGGTGCCGGTTTGCGCAGTTTTTCGAGTATTTCATCTATGCTTGCTGCCTTGTATATGTCGATGTAGTCGTCTTCCGTTACTTCAAGTTGTTTATTAAAATAACTGTTAAAATATTTTGCGTAGGCCACACGCCAACACTTGTACAGCTTTCCTTCCACCAATTGAAAACTAAAATTTGACGCATAACAGAGGGCATTGCTTTTTTTAGGATTCTGCCGCCCTTCGACATCAATTGGAAACAGCTTCCAGCTTTCGGACATGAATTCGATAGGCAATTCTTTCCAGTTCTTTGAAACAAGTTTTACGTTACCTCTGAATTGAAACTGTACGTCGTGTTTTTTTGCCGTATCCATTAAAAGATAGTGATCGATATTCGCGGGATAGACGGATACAATAATGTTTATATTATTTGTACGGCAGCAGTTCCAAAATTCCTCTGTCTGGTTGTTTAATAACAGTCCGTTTGTAGTGATGTTAATGGCAGTGTCAGGGAAATGCGAGCGTGATATTTTTATAACGTCAATAAGAAGCTGAGGATTGAGCAGAAGAGGTTCGCCGCCCAATAATGAGATTTCATCAACGCCCCCACCCCCATTGATCAGGCCGGCGATACAGCTACAATCATTTTCATATTTTTTTATGTCGATAAAACTTTTTGGCGCGAGCGGCGAAAAATGTTCGCAACTTTTGCAGTTCATATTACAATGATTCGCAATATGCACGTCAAAGCGTAAATACGCGCGTTTTTTGTTTTTTGCGGTTTCGCCATACATAATCCGCAGCGGGATAAACAGCCTGCTGTAATAAATGTCGTCCGGCAGTGTTTTTCGCACAAAAGAAAACATATTAAATAGGATACTGTTTATTCTCATAATAACCTCCAAAAAATAAATTCTTCCATTTTCTTTGCGGATATATCAAGCAAAACTCCAGAATACACTCATAATCTCCCCCCCCCCCCCCATTTGGGTTTTCAAAGTATTTGTCTCTTGTATAGCTTTTGCTGATTTGAGTAAAATAACACAGATTGTTCCAAAGCCACCATGCGGCCGGCAATAAAAATTTGGGGATGCAGCATCTGATTTTATGAAGCAACCGCAAGTTCGATCCAATAATTGCATTTTTATCCACCGGATCATTATTAGTCCAGGCTGCTTGATAATCACTTTGATAGGCATTTATTGTATCAGGCGTATCGCTGATCTTTTGGGAGACAATATGCATAAGCATGGAACGGCTGACTGAACAACACGTACCGGTACGCATTCCAAGAGTTTTTGGCGGAATGGCTTCGTACCAGTTAAGCATATCATTCTGCATAAATATCCTTGTACCGGCGAATCCGTTTTGTTTGTCCAGCAGGCTGAAAAATAATTCAGGAGAGAACTGGTAAAAACCATGTCCAAACCAGTTGTTTCCCGGAGTTTCCAATATAAGATGTCCGCTTGGTTTAACCAGTTCCATACAATTCTTAATTGCCGTAGGAAAACGAAATATATGTTCCAACGCGCCGCCATCCCAAACACAAGTATATTTATTTTTTAATGAGTCATCAATTTCAGCACACATATCCTGAATGATTGTAGCGTTTTCATAATTGCTAATATCTATGGAATCAGTAGTTTTTGCGCCGAAATATTCAAATAAAGGTTCGGCATATTGGCAAGAATCTTTATAGTATATTTTGTTCAATTCTTTCATTTCATGGCTATCTTTATATCCAGGATTGTAATCGGACAATATTTTATTTAATTCCTCTTTTGGAATCAGGCATAACTGTCTGCCGATTGTTACTGTTTTAGAAAAGTCCGTGCCGTTTTTCGCGGCAAAACACATCATCCGTAATGATTCGCTGCTCATACCCATAATAATCTCCTTTAATAATATCAGTTTTCCGCAAGTCCGATGATCTGCTTAAGCGGACCCACATACCTGTCCATTACCGGATCTTCATATTCCGATAAATAATCGGGGTCATAGTCCGGAAGTATGTTTCTTGTTTCAGGGAAACCTGTTTTATTTCGCAGCATTTTTTGCTGGTATTCCTCATACGATTTTGTAACATAATGATTCATGCGGATTTCATTGATAGAAACAGCGGCTTCCCACGGATTGTTCTCGCCGCATTCAGTTACTCCGAAACTTAAATCAAGATATACCGGCGTATGAACGGCTGACGGCGCGGCATGAATGGCGGCGCGGGGATTGAAAATTGATTTTGACAGCATAACAGCATCCCCATGCTTTCTAAAATTCTCGATGACAAGACCGTCCGGCTTTTTATAATGCTTGTCATAACCGTAAGGTACCCAGCGGGCGGCAAATCCAAAGAGCTTTTTTCGCCTTTGCCGCCAAAGTTCCCGTTCTATATTATTTATGACTTCAATAATTTTGGATTTTGTTACCGGTACGATAAA
Source organism: Spirochaetaceae bacterium (assembly GCA_031265535.1). Lineage (GTDB taxonomy): Bacteria > Spirochaetota > Spirochaetia > Treponematales > Breznakiellaceae > JAIRMY01. The sequence goes on from JAISCO010000410.1 coordinate 3,158, forward strand.
CTCATCAATATCAATAACGGCAAGCCATTTTACTTTATTCCGAAATCTTCTTACTGCTTCTGAATAACAGCGTATCTGGTTTTTAACGCCTACCCCGGGGAAATAAATATATTCAACTTCTCCGTTCTGTATGTATGGTTCTAATACTTCTTTTATGTTGTCGGAGCTTTCATTGTCAAAAAGATAAAACTTCTCTACGCCGACAAGCCTGTGGTATTCTATCCATTCTTTAAGATAAGATGCTTCGTTTTTCATTATCGCGGCAATGCCAAGCTGGTGAGGGAATTCTTCATTGTCGTGCAAAAGATAATTTATAAGGACGGACGGATAACGTAATAACGCCAAAAACCGTACCCCGAAATAACGTATGGATTTTGGCATTTTCATGCCAATTTTTATTGCAAAGCTAAGAAAATTGTTTAATAAAGAACTATGAACAGGTTGGGGGGGGGGGGGGTAAATTTAGATTTTTGTGTATCGCTCAAACTGAACTCCTATCGGTTAAAGGCGAAATGCCAAAAGAAAAACAGCCGCCCCTGAACCTGTAATCAGCTTAATGGTGCGGTGGGGGTGTGTCAAGATGTTCACCGCCCAATACAGCAATTCAAAGTTTAACATGAACCATACTCTCGTAAGGCTGTCGCTAAAATGAGCGGGCGTTGCGGGCACAGGCGAACAGTTTATGGCTCAGGTGAACGACTCTGTAATTGGGATTCGCGTCCAAAATAATGCCTTCAAGAATTTCAGGGTCGTCCGGCAGATGGTAGGTGCATATAGCCAATTTAGGGGCAAACTCTTTCAGTACGCCGCGCGCTCCGTCGAGCATATCCCGCTCGGCCCCTTCTATGTCCGCCTTGATAAAATCAACGCTCTTTAAGTTTTGTTCATGGGCGAATTTGTCGAGCGTGGTGATCTGTATTTTTTTTGCAATAAGGGTGTCGCGTCTTGCGTCCGAATTCGGTGCAAGGATAGAACTGGCAACACCGGTTTCCCCGGCGCCGCAGTACAATTCCATCTCACATTCGGTTTTTCCCAAACCTTTATTAACAGGAAATATTTTATTTCCGTTAAGCGCGGCAGTCTTTTTCAGCAGCGGGAAGTTGGTATTTTCAGGTTCAAATGCAAATATCCCCCCCCCCCCCCGCATTGCCGCGTAAGCGGAAAAATCGCCTATCCACGCACCCGCGTCTATCACAACATCGCCTTCTTTGACGCGCACGTCAAAATCGCCGTCAACATAGAAGTAGGGGCCGTCACCCATGTACGGATCAAGCGTTTCAACGAGTTTTTTGGAGTAGTCATCGCCGTAAAAAATATAAACCAAAAATAACTCTATAAATATGTCTATCATTATTGATATATCGCCGCCGTCGTCTTTTTTGGCCGGCAAGAGGATGCCGTCAATATTATATACATAACCATAATCGTTGTTTTTTTCCAGCCAAATTTTTAGAAAATCCGGCGAAAACAAGCCTTGCTTGTTATTTTTCAGGAATGATAAAACTTCGTCCCGCTTGCTGCCGCCTGCCGCCCCGCTTTTCAAATCAATAAGCAGTTTTTTATTGAGCCGCCTGACAACGGGGTTGCGGGCGTTAAGCAGAGACCAAAGCGCACCCTGCAACTTTGACGGCAGCGCAAAATATACCGCCGCCAAAAATTTATTTTTCCTTGTCCATTCAAAACCTGATTTAAGTTCTCGTGCCGACATAATGCCTCCTGTAATCAGCATAGCGCGGCAGCGGAGACGTGTAAACCCGCCGCCTGCCGCTCCGCTTTTCAAATCGATTCCTTTTTCCTTTTTACCTTTTCCTTTTTATTTTCTTGTAAGGGCTATTGACATTTTTTTTTTGCTGGTATAGGCTATAAAACATTGGGGGCGTAGCGAAGCTGGTTTATCGCGCTGGCCTGTCACGCCGGAGACCGCGGGTTCGAGTCCCGTCGCTCCCGAAAATTGTTCCGCATGGTGAAGACGCCAAATCCGCCATGCGGAGAGATTGCACCTCCACCAGTGGAAGCCTGCCACACCTTTGCGGGCAGCGTGCCGGATGCTTGAATTCGGAATTGCTTCCAGGTAAAGTTTGTAACAAAATTGTAAAAGTAAAACTGCTGAATGATAACTCATTGACTTAAAACTCCAATAAATGAAATACTATAATAGGTTTGACGTGCGAACCAAAAACTTTTTAGCTCATTTTCGCCCGGAAATTAAAACTTTAAGACAATCAATACCGGAGGGTAGGCCAGTGGTTAAGCCACCAGTTTTGGGAACTGGACATCAGGGGTTCAAGTCCCCTCCCTCCGAATCATCCCGCCGCCAACGGCGCAAACAAGTTTGCGGCGGCAAACTGCTAGCGCGGAGCGCATGTGCCTCCATGGCAAATGGTTGACATTCTTCTATGCCGTAATCTATTCTAAATTACACATTGCCTAATGAACTGACGGCGGCAGCTTCGATTCCTGTATCACTTAAACGAGTTCAAGTTATAAAAAAGGATGGTATCCGGTTATGGATATTCAAAATGTTATAAAAAATTTACACCCCCTGGAAGTCAAAGTCATTCTGCATTATAAAAAAAATGATGAACTTTCTATTGAAAATGTCGAGACTGATCTGGATTTTAAGCATGGAAACGGGAATCAGGCGCTTTCATGGCTTGAGGCAAAAGGAATCATCAGCGAAAAACGGCGTGAAACCGTGATTCGGTATGAATTAACGGAGCTTGGCCGCTTGTGGAAGGAAAAAGGCACGCCGGAAGAACGTATTCTTGAGCTTGTCAGGATAAAACCCACCCTTACATTACCTGAGATCGCGGCTTCGCTGGCGCTTGAGAGTAAAGATGTTGGCAGCGCGTTTGGGATTTTGTCAAAATTGGGCCTGCTGGGCATGAATGACGCCAAATGTGTAAGAATTATACTGCCGCCTGAGCAGCTTGAGCATGGGCGTCCGGTCTCCGGCCCTGCCGCGGAACAGTTTAGGCTTACGCGCTCCCTTTTGGATAGGGCGGACAGCGCGTTTATCGCGGAAAACAGCCTTAGCGAGACGGAAAAGCAGGTGATGTCTGGTATGGCCAGGAAACGCGGCGCGGCCGGGTCGGCTTTCCGCATAGTTGAACGGGAAACCACATTTTTTGTGTTTACTGACGCGCATACGGCGCTTGTTAAGGCGCTCGGTCAGTCCGGCATTTCCGGCGATGAAATAGGCGCTCTTACTGTAGAAATGCTTGAATCGGGTTCATGGAAGGACAAATCTTTTAGAGCTTACAATGTACAAGTACCGCCGTCAAGACTTTTGATCGGAAGAACCAATGCCTACACTCAATTTCTGGAACAAACCAAGGATAAACTTGTCGCTTTGGGCTTTGAGGAGTTTGACGGCCCGCTTGTAGAAACGGAATTCTGGAATTCGGACGCGCTTTTTATGCCTCAATTCCACTCGGCGCGTGATATTCACGATGTATACCATATCGACGAACCTGCCGCCGCCAAAAAAATCGACGAACCTTGGCTTTCGGCGGTAGCGGCGGCTCACGAAAACGGCGGCGGGACGGGCAGCCGCGGCTGGTCATATCACTTTGACCGTGATTTTACCAAGCGGCTCATACTGCGCAGCCAGGGTACCGTTATGTCCGCAAAAACTCTGCCGCACGCAAAAATACCCGGCAAATACTTTGGGATTCTGCGCTGCTTTCGTTATGACAAGGTGGACGCAACGCATCTGTCCGACTTTTACCAGACTGAGGGCATCATGCTGGGTGAAGACGTAAACCTGCGCACGCTTCTTGGGATGTTGGAAATGTTCGCAATTGAGGTTGCGGGCGCGAAGGAAGTCAAATATGTCCCCGGTTACTTCCCGTTTACCGAGCCGTCCGTCGAGGTGCATATCAAGCATCCAACCCTCGGCTGGTTTGAGTTGGGCGGCTCCGGCATATTCCGCCCGGAGGTAACGGCATCGCTTGATGTCAAAGTCCCAGTCGCCGCGTGGGGGATAGGGATAGACCGCATGGCGCTGATGGCTTTGGGGCTTAACGACTTGCGGGAACTCTTTAGTTACGACATAGAAAGCGTCCGTCTGCGCCGCTGCGGTTAATATCAAAGTCCCGCCTGCGGGGTGAGGAAGAATATTTTACCCCAAAGTCGAAGAAGAAAAAAGGAATGAGCAATTATCAATTAACAATGAGCAATTAAAAATGAGGAGTGAGGACTGAGCAGTGAGGAGTAAAAGCTTATTCTACTTCTTTGACTTCGCGGTTTATAAAATTCTTCATGTATCGAAGCTGTTCCAAAACTTCAGTTTTGGAACAAGCTCATCCACTGTTACAATCGTGTACGAACATTAGTGCAAAATGGCGCTCTTTTCTTTTTGCATATCTTTCCACAGACCTGTGGAAAGATAACGCTCCCCCGTGTCGGGGAGTATGGCCACGACGGTTTTTCCCCGGTTTTCGCTCCGGGCCGCCACTTTCGCCGCCGCAAAAGCCGCCGCCCCCGATGATATGCCCACCAATAAGCCTTCTTCTCTGGCAAGTACCCTGGTGGTATCCACCGCTTCTTCATTTTTTACCCGGAATATTTCATCTATGATGCCAAGGTCGAGGACATCTGGGACAAAACCCGCGCCTATACCCTGAAGCTGGTGAGGGCCGGCTTTGCCTCCGGAAAGCACCGGCGATGCGTCCGGCTCTACGGCAACGGCCTTGACCTGCGGTTTTTTTTCTTTCAGCGCCGCCGCCGCGCCTGTGATCGTGCCGCCGGTTCCAACGCCGGCCACCAGTATGTCTACCTTGCCGCCTGTGTCCTCCCATATTTCAGGGCCGGTGGTCTTTTTGTGGATATCAGGATT
>JAISCO010000432.1 GCA_031265535.1 Spirochaetaceae bacterium
TAGCAATGCGGGCAGCCGCGTATGCAAGCGCTATTCGCGGACCCGATGGCACGGAGCAAATGTTGCTTTGGGGATGCTAGCGCGGAGCGCATGTAAACCCGCTGGCGGGCGCGGATTTATGAAAAGATAATCGACAACAGGCGGCTGTATTCAAGCAAAAAGATAGACATACCACGCCCTGAGTTCATCGTGTTGTATACCGGGAAGGAAGATTTTCCCGCCGTTAAGACGCTAAAGCTGTCCGACCTGTTCAGGGAAGCGGGAGTGCATGATAAGGCGCGGCTGGAACTTGAGGTACCGGTATACAACATCAACAAGGGAGTAAACCCGGCGATAGAGGAAAGGATCCCCACGTTGGGCGGGTACGCCGGGCTTGTGGCGAAAGCGCGGGAGAACGAGGCAGCCGGGATGGACAGGAACGAAGCGGTAAAAGACCGTGCGTTTCTGTAAAGCCAGGGGTATGCTCGCGGATTTCTTAAAAAAACACGGATCGGAGCAAAGAAAATATGTTACTGACAGAATGGAAATTGAAAGATGCCTTACAGGTACGCTGTGAGGAAAGCAGAGAGGAAGGCATGGAGGAACGGGAGATGGCTATTGCCAGAAACGCGCTGTCCTAAGGCGCATCCCCTGAATTTGTGCGGAAAATTACCGGCCTTGATATTCAGACCATCACACAGCTTGCCGCGCAGTAAAGGGGTCTGTACGTTTTTGTAAAGCCAGAGGGATACTCGCGGATTTCCTGAAAAAACACGGATAGGAGCAAAGAGAATATGTTACTGACAGAATGGAACTGGAAAGACGCTTTACAGGTTCGCTGGGAGAAAGGCACAGAGTAAAAGTTGCTTTCGGGATGCTAACGCGGAGCGTATGTGAAACCCACTGGTAGGCGCTGGCAGGCTGTAAGCCGCGCCCATTTCCCTACCCCATTGTTCATTGCTCATTTTTCCCTGTTCATTATTACTTTTTCCCTCTTACTTTTTCCTTCTTTATTCCTTCTTCCTTTCTCCATTTTTTCCTTTTTTAACTAAAAAATGGCAAAAATTTGCCAAAAATCAGAAAAAAACCGTTTTTTGAAGAAAATTCAGATTTTTTGAAATTCTATGCGTTTTTACTTGTAATACCCCCCCCCCCCCCATGCTATAATGTTATATATCTAAAAGAGGGACCCCCTGTCCCGGTTATCTTTTTAGCGGAAGCATACCGGAGGCAGGGGGCAAAAAGCATTTAGATTATAGCCTTATAAGGTAAAATCTTTCAATGCCTATAAACGGAGCGCGTCGCGCTCCGGGTCCTCTTTTGGCGCATATACCCGCAAATGCGGGTATACGCGAACGTTCGGGTGAAAAAGCCCGAACGATTTTTCAAGGAGGACTTATGAAAAACAAGTCTTTTCTTTTTCTGATTGCGGCGCTGGCATTGGGGCTGGCGCTGCTCGGATGCTCCTCTGACTCGGATGATGGGGGTACAACGACCATTACCGTTAACCGGGGCTACGCTTCCCAGATCGAGGCTATTAACGCCGCGTTTACCGATGGAGCGTCTACCGTCAAATTGGTGGGCGAAACGAGTTTTGCCGCTACAGACCTAGATCCTTTGGTTATTCCCGCCGGGAGAACACTGGATTTGGATGGGTATACGCTTACTGATGGTACCACTGATGCCGTCATTATTGCCGCGGGCAACATTAGCGGCTTTGACAAAGGCGGCAAGATTAACCTTACACAAGAATCTTACTTTTTAGCGCCCAACCAGAAGTTTATTGACGACAATGTCGGTATCGCTGACACTTCTAACGTTCAAGTGAAACTTGCCGGTTCCGCTTCGGTGGCCGGTACCGCAACGTTGGGGCCGGTTGTTGCGGTATTAAACTCTGCCGGGTGGACGGCTGCTCAGCAAGCGGCTGTTCAGGCCGGTTCTAAGGGCGTTTTGCTGTTTGACCTTAGCTTAAGCTCACCGCTCAACATCGGCGGGGGTCATCTTTACGTGAACGGTGATGTTAATCTTTCAGGTATCGGCACTGTGTCCGGCGTTGGAACGCTGACCGTTTCTAAGGCAGTAACTAGCGGCACGACCGCCGATATAACTGTTGTAGCGGGCGAGTTGCAAGCAAGGAGCCTTAGCTCCAGCGGCGGAAAGTTTGCCGGCACCGTAACACTCACCAGCCCCTCGGCTACGAATGCGGATAACGTATTGGCCGGCAGCTTCGCCAAACTCACCGGTTCAGGCGCGGCCACCCTCAAGGAACTTGTTCAATTTACGCTTGCATCCACAATTTTGGGCCCGGTAACCGTTAATCAAGATACAACCCTGTACGGCGCTTTAACCGTGGCCGGCGGGAACGTAAGCAATGGATTGGTAATTGGCGAATCCGGCACGCTGACAACAACAGGTGTTGTGAACTTAACTACCGGCGCTATAGGGCTGAGGGAGGATAGCCGCTTTGTGCTTGGCACCGACGGCAAACTTATCGCCACAAATTACGAACTGGCCACAGCAGGCAGCTTAAGTACCGATTTTGAGGCGGGAGCCGGAGCTGCCGGATCCTACATCGCGTTAACCCCGACAAGCATCATCTCCGGCGGTCTTACAGGCGGCACACCATCGCTCGTGTTCGGCAATGGTCAGATAACACTCAACTTTAAAGCCGATAGTACCATTCAAAACTTAGCCCTTGATGTACAGAACACCGGCACGATAAGCCTTACCCCGCCGTCAGGCGCAGATTATCTCACGCTTACGCTGACAAATGCCGGCAGCATTTTAACCGGCAATGAAGCGCCAAAGATTGCCGGCACGGTGGGAGAGGGTAAGCTGATAATAGCGGCTATCCCCGGCGTTGGCGGCAACGCCGGTTCTCTTGTGAGCGGCACGGAATCAAGCGAACTTAAAGCTCTTGCCAATTATGGTACTCTTGCCAACTACATAATAAAGGATATTCCATTTGTTGAAGGCGTTGGAACCGGTGCGGCAGAAGCAGCCGCCTCGGTAAAGACCGCGCCTAATGAGAAAGCCAGCGCGGCTGAAACCGGCTCTATAGCGATGTTCCCAAAGCCATAATTTAGGCGTAACGGCTGTGTGGGGCTTTCCCTTCTTTTAGCGGAAAACCACTTACAGACCGGCAAGCGCGGGGCAGCAAAAAGCCCCGCGCTTGCGTTCCGCCGTGTGTACACTGCGCGCAGTGTACACACGGCGGGGATACGGCGGTGTGGTTTCCTAAAGACTTTCCACGGCAAACCGCCGCACCGCGGGCGCGGCTGCGCTGTAAGCCGCGCCTATTTTTTATAACGAACCAAACGCAAACAAAGTAAAAAGGAAGAAGTAAAAAGGAAAAAGTGTCGCGTATGCCAACCGCCCTTTTCGGACTGACGGCACAGAGTAAAAGTTGCTTTCGGGATGCTAACGCGGAGCGTATGTAAACCCGCTGGCGGGCTAGCGCGGAGCGCATCAGGCTGTGTCAAAACTCAAAAAATCGAAATGATGCCGCTATATATAGCGTTATTAAACTATATAATAAAGAAAATAACGCTATATATGGAAGCGACAATGACTTTTGACACAGGCTGGCATGTAAACCCGCTGGCGGGCTGTAAGAAAGTCAAGAAGCGGACGCAACATTCCCGGCCGCAATATAAAAAGATTGCGCCAGGGAATGCCATAATACAGTGTATTTCCTGTCTTACCGCTATAGTCTTGCCTTTCTGGTTTTCAGGGATACAAAACTTGCCGGGTTTTCGTGATACTCCCTGACGCGCCCCTCTATTCTTGCACATTCCTCCGGGCTTGCCGGTTCAACGGTGAAGGACGGCTTTGCAAGTCCCGATAAAAGCGGCCTTAGCATGGAAAGATTGCGCTCCGGCATTGCGGCTATATAACTCTGTAATTCTTCTCTTAAAACCGCTGCGGTCATTATTTACTCCTCCTGTTCCGTGTTTTTTTCGTGTACGCCTGTCCTCTTGACTCAATGTGCGTTACAATAATTGTTTCATTCTCAATTTTGAATAACACCCTGTACTTTCCTGCTTTTATTCGCAGCACACCGGGGTTGCCTTCATACGACCTTATATCCCCTTCCGGCGGCTCTTTTTCAAGGCTGTCAAGAGCATTCTCTATCTGGCCTTTTGCTCACTTGTGGCAAGCGATCAAGATATTTATCTGCCGTACGGTGCAATACTACTTCCATTTTCGATCACCTGCGACCAGGACCGTTGTCATTATACAGAGTACCGTAAAAAAAAAATAAAAATCAAGAATAAGAACACGGAATACAGCAATTCCGATTTCAAAACGAAAATCAGCGCCAACTTTTTACCGCAAAAGACAATTTCAGGCGGCACAAGCGGTTAAAGCGTAATTTGCGAAGTGTAACGAAGCAAATTGGAGCGGGAAGCACTGTTTTTACGAAGCAAAAATGCACTCAAAATCAAAAAAGTGCTGTTAAAACTATACCAAATCCAGGATTTTTCCGAAATCGGAATTGCTACACGGAATAAGAAAATATAAAAAACCGCCTTAAATTTGGGAGTAAGCGCAGCGGCCAACTTCAGAATTTCAGCCTGAGAGCTTTAAAATCCTGACCGGCGCGTTACCTATAACCGTCTCCACTTCTGGCAGCACGTCTCCGGCGCTAGTAGGTTGATTACACTAAACACAAAGAAATATAAATACCCGTGAAGTCGAATAAATTGTGTAACATTGATATAAAGTGATACTTTTTCTACTTTTTTGACTTATTCGACTTGGCGGTAAAATTCTAATTTTAGTCTAATCAGTCTACTGGTAGACTGATTAAACTAAAAAAGGGAGGTTCATTTAGACTTTGAAATACGATATTGATATTTTCGGCCTGCTATAAATGATCCAAGCATCAACTCCAACGTTTGAGGGTCATAGCTTCGGTATTTCAAATGATAAAACAGCGTATTAGAGAAAAAATTTAGGTCTTCGTGGGCCAATGCCTCAATACCTATTTGGCCATCTTCTTTTTCGAACCAATGCGTAATTTGCGAGTAAACAAATTGTTCATTGCAGAAAGCGTATTTTTGGTCGTTGCTGTCCTTAATCTGTAGAGGTTTCCGCTTCAAAAGCCACGCACTTTCGTACGCAAGAATTTTAATATCGTTTGTACGGTCAATATTATGAAAATCTTTTAAACGCATAATATCGGAATAATACCCCAGCACAGCAAGCATCAACATGGCTTCATTGCAAACTACATAGTTACCATAGCCCATTTTCTCGATGAACGCTTGGGCCGATTCAAGCAGCCTAAGATACCGTTCCTGAATTCTTTTCTCTGTGAATTTTTCTATCACCTCTGTATATTCTACATATATCGCTTCAATATGAATTTTTTCCGGCTCACTCATATTCTTGTCCACCTGTAATATTTTGAATATAGGCAATCACCGATGGGTTTTGAATATAGTATTTGTATCTTGCCAACCACGCGCCATCGTTAAATTGAGGCGCTTTGTTTTTTAATGTATGCATTAGAAAAAAACCTTTACGAACGGCTCTCATCATTTGTATTGATATTCCCAGGGGAGAACCGCCATAAACCGGTATCAATGAGCCGGAGACATCTTTTCTCCCGGTGTTTTTATATAATTCACGACAAATCGCGAATACTATCACCCCTATCGATACACACCCAACAATAATAAATAAATTCACAAGTTCTCTCCTTTTTTTATAAAAGAAAATATCAGGGTTGCTAAACCGAGTATAACTGAAATCAGAAGAAACACGGCTATAAACTTCCTGCGATCATATATATAAAACAACGGGATAGAGACATCGTTCAAACTGTGGGTAGCGGTCTCAAGACCGGAAGAAGAATATTTTACCTCAAAGTCGAAAAAGTCAAAGAAGTAAAGAGAAATTTACTCTTCACTCCTTCTTCCTTCATTGCGACATCTTCCCTCTTCCTTCATTCCTCATTGCTAATTGTTAATTCTTATTTTTTACATTTTCCTTCTTCCCTCTTCCCTCTTCCTTCATTCCTCATTCCTCATTGCTAATTGCTAATTCTTATTTTTTACATTTTCCTTCTTCCTTCATTCCTCATTCCTAATTGCTAATTGTTCATTCTTATCTTTTACATTTTCCTTCTTCCCTCTTCCTTCATTCCTCATTCCTCATTCCTCATTGCTAATTGCTAATTCTTATTTTTTACATTTTCCTTCTTCCTTCCTCCTTCTTCTCTCTTCCTTCTTCCCTCATTGTTAATTGAAGTTTACAGGCGGACGATTTTGGAACGGGTAAGAATTTCCGCGCCGTTTTCCGTAAGCAGAATATCGTTCTCAAAGCGGCAGCCGCCTTCGAACGGGTGGTAGAGTCCGGGTTCAATAGTGAATATCATGCCAGGCGCGAGTTTCCACTCATTATCGGCGCGGGAGCGTAAAAAAGGCGCTTCGTGCGCTTGTAATCCTATGCCGTGCCCCAAACCGTGCGGCATGGAAATTTTCGATTTTTTAAATAGTGTATCTACGGATTGCGCTATTGTCCTGCACATCGCGCCGTCTTTCACTTTAGAAAAGGCAAGGTCAAAGGCTTTGCTTATCAGACCCAGGAACGTTTCCTGCGATTTGCTAAGCGGACCGCGGGCAAAGGTCATTGTAACATCGCTCGTGTAGCCGTGAAATACTATGCCAAAATCCAGAATAGAAAGTCCTTGCCCGGCGAACGGCGCGGCGGTGTACGGGGGAAAGGCGTGTATACCAAAGCTTCGTTCCGCGCCGGCGGCAAGTGTTGTAAAGCCCGTCCCTTCGCAATTCAGTTTTCGCGCTTCATATTCTATGAAAATAGCCACATCCGTTTCTGTTTTTAGCTGTCCGTTGCATACATTTTGCTCTATTGCGTCAATTATTTGGTTGGTAAGTGTGGAAAGTACGCGGTAAATGTGAATTTCATCCTCATCTTTAATCATACGGAGGCGTTCAATTTCAGATTTTGCCCCATCTTTACGGCAAATTATGTCATAATCCGGTATTTTGTCCACATATTGGAGAAAATCAGGGTACGGCGTGCAGGAAGGTATCTCGATTTTACCGCTCATAGGGATTTTAAAGTATCTCGCGGCGCTTACCAGCGTGCTTATGGGGTCAAGCGCGTACTCCGCAAATGGTACCATAAAATCGCAGGCGGCGTAAAGTTTTGCAATATTGATGTCCCATGGAACAAGCAGGGCTTTCTTATCGGACGACAAAAAAAGCAGCGCATCCCCCGGATGTCCTGTAAGCCACAGGATAGAAGTGTCCCGCCGTTCCTCGTTATCTTGAAGCATCACCAAACTAAGCTCTTCGGTCTCCATCCATGTGTATAGTTTTTCCTGCCGTTTAAGATAGTCCATGCGTAACTCCTGTCCAGCTTTTAAATCGCCCGCCAGCGGACTTCAATGCGCCCGCCAGCGGACTTCAATGCGCCCGCCAGCGGGTTTCACATGCGCTCCGCGCCGGCATACCGAAAGCAGCCTTTACTCCGTGCCCCGGGTCCGAAGACGGCGTTTGGCATACGCGCCCGCTCTCATTGCTTATTGCTCATTGCTCATTGCTCATTGTTAATTGCTCATTCCTCATTTATGTTGGGCTTACATGCGCTCCGCGCTAGCGTATTGCCACCCCTCGTTGAGGCTACACTTGACCCACAGATTCATGAGAGGTACTTCCTGTATGCCAGAAGGATGTAGAGTTTCATTAACCCTAACCAAATAGTCTTTACTCCAGGCGGACCGTCACTGGGAGCACG
>JAISCO010000343.1 GCA_031265535.1 Spirochaetaceae bacterium
CAGTTGTTTCCGAGCGTTTTCTATGGTTTCCTGTATGTTTATGCGCTTTCCCATCCCGTGTTTTATCATATCACATAACAGTAACCCTGTCTATACGAAAACCGGCTGAATAGTTACTTAAAAATAAATCTTTTTTACATTATCGGTAAAACAAATTTATACTTTAGAAAAATATTTTATTCGCGGTGGGGTTTAATACACAGTTGCAAATAGAAAGATACGCCACAGATTAACAATGAGCAATTAGGAATGAAGAATTAAGAATGAGTGACATGAAGAAATGGCAAACCCTTACAGCCGCTATCGAAGTGAACGCATCTCCGCCGCCATGCTAAGTAAGAAGTAAAAAGTAAAAGGTAACCGTCGGCAGGCCGCTATCTAAGTGAACGCCTCTCCGCCCAACGAGGGCGGCAAGCTGCTAACGCGGAGCGTATGTGAAACCCGCAGGGAAGTAAAAGGTAAAAAGGAAGAGGTAAAAATGAACAATTAGCAATGCAGACGGGCGCGTATGCCAATCGCCCTTGCCTTACTGACGGCACGGAGTGAAGGCCGCTTTGGGTATGCTAACGCGGAGCGTATGTAAACCCACTGGTGGGTTCACTAGGGATTGAGGGGTGTTTATAATGGGGGATATGGAATTTACACAGGAATTTATTGACGGACTTACGGTGAACGAAGTTACCGTCATGAAACGAATCGCCGAGACACTTTCCATCCGTATGGACCAAGTGTCCGTTGTGGTGGGACTATTGAATGCCGGCGGCACAGTGCCGTTCATTGCGCGTTACCGGAAAGAAGCGACAAACGGTTTGGATGAAGTTCAAATACGCGATATTGAACATTCATTTTCTAGCGGCGTGAACATGGAAACACGGCGCAATGAGATTATCAAAGGGATTTTTGATCAGGGCAAACTGGACGAAACCCTGTACGAAAACATACTCAAAGCCGCGACATTAAGCGAACTTGAAGACATTTACGCGCCGTACAAACGCAAGAAAAAAACACGCGGAATGACAGCGCAGGAAAAAGGCCTTACGGCGCTAGCCGACTTGATGTTGGAACTTAATGATGACGCGCTCAGGACAAAAGCCGCGGAATTCATCCATGATGACGCCGAACACCCTGAATTATCGGTTACTACCGTTGACGATGCCTTGCAGGGAGCCATGGACATCCTTGCCGAGCGAACCGCGCAAGACACCGAAAACCGCGCCGGTATAAAGAGCTTTTACCGCGCCGATGGACGGATCATCGTTAAAGGCGCCGGTGATGAAAACGAGAAAAAATCCTCCGTGTATCAGATGTATTGGGATTACACAGAAAGCTTATCACAGATAAAACCGCACCGCATACTCGCCATCAACCGGGGAGAACGCGAAGGCAAACTTGATGTAGTCATTGACGTTGATGAAAACACCGCCGTTGAAAAATTACAAAACAAGTACGACATACACAACACATACCATAAAACAGCGATAGAGGACGGACTTAAACGACTATTATCCCCGGCGGTTATCCGAGAACTGCGCAGTGACGCGAGCGACGCCGCGGACGATCACGGCATAGGCGTGTTCAGCACAAATCTAAAAAACCTGCTTATGCAGCAGCCGATCAAAGGGACGCGGGTCCTGGGCATAGACCCCGGAATACGAACCGGCACAAAGTGCGCGTGCCTTGACGATACAGGCAAGTATTTACATTACTTTGTTTTTAAAAATGACAAAGCGGAAGAAGCGAAAAAAATAATATTACAAAATATAAAAGAGTATAACCTGCAATTAATCGCTGTCGGCAACGGAACCGGCACAAAAGAAGTACAGGAAATCGTTACACAACTTATCGGCGAAAATAACCTTGACGTTCTGTATACCGTTGTTGACGAGGACGGCGCGTCCGTATACTCCGCGAGCGACATTGCCCGTGAAGAATTTCCGGAACTCGACTTAACGATACGGGGCGCGATTTCAATTGGGCGGCGCTTACAGGACCCGTTGGCCGAGCTTGTTAAAATCGACCCAAAATCAATCGGCGTCGGCCTGTATCAACATGATGTGAATCAGAAAAAACTATCGGAAACACTGGACGAAGTTGTTTCATCGGTGGTAAACAATGTCGGCGTCAACCTAAACACCGCAAGCGCGTCTCTGCTGCGCTATGTTTCCGGCATAAACAGACAGCTTGCCAAGAAAATCATCAAATACCGTGACGAAAAAGGGAAGATAGCCTCGCGTGGGGAACTGCTGGATGTTCCCGGCATGGGGCCAAAAACCTTTGAACAATGCGCCGGCTTTTTAAGAATACCGGAAAGCGCCGAATCGCTTGATAATACATGGGTTCACCCCGAAAACTATGAACTTGCGCGATTTATCAAAGGAAATATAACGGCGACAGGCGCGTTAACATCAAATATACGAGAGGACATAAAAGAAAAATACACGGTAGGCGATGCCACGATAAACGACATCTTTGATGAACTAAAAAAGCCCGGACTCGACCCGCGCGGCGCGTATCCAAAACCCATCATGCAAAAAGGCGTTGTTACATTTGAAGACCTAAAAGAAGGCATGGTAGTTACCGGCAAAATAAAAAACGTTGTTGACTTTGGCGCTTTTGTGGATTGCGGCATAAAAGAGACAGCCCTGGTGCATATTTCTGAACTGAGCGACAGCTTTGTAAAAGACCCGATGGATATAATCAAAGTTGGCGATGTAATGGAGTTCAGAATAATCGCCCTTGACACGGAGCGCAGGCGGATAAGCCTTTCACGAAAAAGCGGCGCGTCAGGAAACCGGTCGTCGACCCAAACAAACGGAGTTGTAAAAGCGCCGGATATAAGCGCCTCTTCCGGCGGCGGCAAAAATAAAAAGACCGTCGTAGTAAAAAAAGAAAGCTTTAACGCGCAGGATGACGGCACTATGTACAATCCCTTTGCCGAAGCTTTCAAGAAACGCCGGTAATTTTCTGTCCGTCGAGGCGCTCT
>JAISCO010000030.1 GCA_031265535.1 Spirochaetaceae bacterium
CAATCGCGCAACTAAAAGAACGGTCGCGGGCAAGCATCCCCTCGATATACCGCTCCTTCGCATACCCCAAATCAACCAGCATCCTCCCGCACCGCCTGATCACCGCCTCCCGGTCCTCCACCGGCAGATTCAACACAATCCCGTCAACACTCAACAACTCCATAAACACCTCGTAATTTAATGAACAATTAATAATGAACAATGAATAATTGCCCATGATTATCTTTTATATCTTCAACAAGCATCAGGGCGCATTTTCGGCTCCGCCGAAAACCGGGCTTTGCGGGGGTTCCGTCCCTCCGGGACCGATGGCCACCTACGGTGGCCCCGCCCCTCCAATCCCTTGCGCAAAAGCACCCCTCCGGGGTGAACGTGGATCCCAGATTTATTAACCGCGAAGAAGTCAAAAAAGCATAGGTAACAGTTGCTCACTGTCAGCACCGCTAACGGTTTACTATTAACTACTCATTTTAACAATCTCCGCAGATTGCAAAGATTGGCCCGGTCCCTCTTCACTCAACGTGCAACCACCTGGAATCAACCCGTTATTCACACTGAAAAATCCATGTAAAATTCATCATCATCTATTTTAGAAAAAACTACATCAGTTCTTCCGTAGTGTTCTAAATATTCCCGTGTTACAAATGCACCACTCGGGATGCCCAATCTGTATCTAAAATATTCACCCAGAAGACTGTTATTTTCCGGCGTATGTATTACTTGCCCATTTAGGTCCTTTTCTGCCCTGCGGCAAAAGAAATATTTAAAATCATCAGTATGGACGATGAACCACTGCGGAGCAATCGGAAAAAAATCATTTTTATATACTTCAGGCGGTAGCTGTAAATATGCTTGATTATGATTTCGTCCTGGACGTTGCCCCCAATTAAGTCCGCCTCTTTTTGGTACTTCGCCGGTTTTTTTACTCAACAAAGAAACTTTTATGCTTTTTAATGCAACCGATGTTGCGGTGCTTTCTATTTTTGCATCCTCGTGAATATGTCTGCGGTAATAATTAGCATCATTTTGGATGGAAACTAATTCTTCCACTTCTAAATTGGTACAATAGATCGAATCCTGCATCATCATCTGGCTGTATTTCTCAATGTCAGGCTCTTTAATTTCTGCCATCAATTCTCGCTGACGGTAAAATGCATTCTGGGTATAATTGGCAGATCCAATGAATGTCTTGAATATTTTATGCTGCCTATGCCAGATATATAATTTGCTGTGTACCGCATGAGAGTTATAAATATAACTACACATAAAATGGTTCTTGAAGGCTTTTGTATTAGAATTTGCTATACTCTGAAAGCCTTGATGATTGCTTAAAGATACGCCGTCAGCCGGACACATACCAACGAAAAGGTTTATTTTTGCCTTTAATTTTTTCTCACTTAAATCTTTTAAATGACTATATGCCATCGTCGCACTTGCATAGCCAGAAATAATCATGAGACTGTCAGCCCCTTCCATGCAAGGCTTTATTAAAACTTCGTCGTATAAATCAGTATAAATCATATTGCCATGTACTCCGGTTCCTTTTCCAAAAGATAAAGATCTTCAGGATTTTCTTCGTTATATTGTTCTATATGGTTTTCCTGAAACAGGGGACTAAAATAATAATCATCAGAGGGATAGTCAATGCCCGCAAACGTATTTAAAACCGCCTCAAATATAACCCGAACACCGTCAACAGGAACGGCCATTCCTATTTGTTTCCGGACGCTTTCTTTTGAACCAATGAAAACAAAATCATCGCGGAAAGTCTGCAACCGCGCCCGTTCCCGGTTTGTTAAGGCCCGATCTTCCGACCAGTGGTATACGTGGGTTCCGCCGCCGCCCGATCCGGTAATAGTATAGGCGGGCTTACTGGGATCAAGACGACGGTATATCTGGCTTATTTTTACTCCCGCGACATTTAACTGATATTCTGTCGGTATATCCGCCGTGAATGCGTTTTGACCCGGCTTGATATATTGAAGCCGTGTAATTACATCTTTTGACTGCTTTGTCAATTCATTGTTGGGTGCGTCTTCTTTGATAGGCGGGGTTTCAATGGCATCTTTGCAAGTGCGCCGTTTCGACTCGTAAGGCTTTGTTGACGGCACTTTATAGACCACATTTTGATCTTTGCGTATGCCGATTATTATTATCCGGTGCCGGGACTGCGGAACTCCGTATTCCTCAAATTTGTAAAGATGCGGGTATACCGAATAACCCGCGTTGTACATTTCCCTGAGAATTTTAGAAAAGGCGTTGCCGTCATTGGCGTTGCGGAGACCGCCGACATTTTCCGCCAAAAACCATACCGGTTGAAATTTTTCAAGGGCCTTTATTCCGTAAGAATACAAGGGACCGTAAACGCCGTCCATGCCTTTTTGTTCGCCGACAACGCTGAAATCATTACAAGGGAAACCAAAGGCCAGCGCGTCAATACCGGATATTTTTTCAAGTTTTTTATAGTCTAAAGTTCGAATGTCATGACAAATAACCGTATTTTCTTTTTTTGCTATATTCCTTACAAAGGTGGCACAGGTATCCTTGTCATAGTCATTTGCCCATGCGTGGAGGATTCTATAATCAGGATTGGCTATTTCTGCGGTTATAGCGGCACAACCGATGCCTCCCGGTCCACAAAACAGCTCGCCAAGTCGAAAATTCATTGTCTATCTCCTTCCATAAGATCGTTAAAATGATAGTTAAAAGGCGTTTCTATCAGCCTTTATCCCATTATATTACAACCGGTACTGTTGGGCAAGTCCGCGCCCCTCCAGAAACAAATCCGCAGGATTTACGCCCCCTTGCGCACTTCGACGCACCCCTTCGGGGTGAACGTACTCATAATGTCCGCAGATTACGCCAAATGGGATGCAGATTTCGCTCATCATGCCAAGCATAATCTGCGGACCCTTTTTCCAGCTAGTATCGTCACCCACAACCACCTAGTTGCGCCCCCCGCAACCAGCTAGGTTACGCCCATAGACTAGGTAGCCTACGCCCGCGCAACCAAGTATGTTTACGCCCGTAGACTAGATAGGTTACGCCCGTAGACTAGGTAGGGGTCGCATCGGCCTCTAGGTAGCCTGCGCCCGTAGACTAGGTAGCCTACGAGCGTAAACAAAACACGCTTCTCCCCCGCAGGGGAAGCCGCCGCTCGTTCATGTCCTGCCGTCCCCCGCAAGCCCGACCCGTTGTCAAAACAAGAGTCCGTGCGGTCTCTTCCCCCTCAGTTCTTCAGCTTGTCCTTACAGTATCCCGACAGGAAGTCCGACAACTCGGCTTCCAGTATCGCGTAAATCACCCTCCGGTTTCCGCTTTTTACCGCTTCCAGAAACGAGGGCGTTTCAACCAGCGC
>JAISCO010000077.1 GCA_031265535.1 Spirochaetaceae bacterium
GGGGAAGCGCATTTATCCTAAACCGTTAAAATTTTGAGGTAATATGATGAACTTTTTGTTACGGCTCCCCCTCACTACAAAGGTTTTTGTATCCACAAAAACGCTTTTCCGCTACCCCCACCCATTAACAGGTTAGGCCGCAGTTTTACTTTTAGCGCTAAAAGTAAAACTGCTACCTTATGAAAGAGTATGATTGACAATCATGCCAAAAATCGGGTGTGCCGGCAAAAATTTTATTCGCAGTTGGGCTTTCCACGTCCACTCCTAAGAAGACAGGAAGTTTTCTCTATCGCTTAGTTTTAGCTTTTCACTGAATTACATCAGTGGACAATGGCGTAGGTTTGACACGCGGCGGTCTTGACAATAATTTTTCTATTGCTTCATGAGTCATGTCATCGCAGCGTTCATTTAGTGGAATACCCGCATGGCTTTCTACCCACTGCCATGTAATCGGCAATTCAGACGCAAGTTTGTCAAGTTTAAGCCAAAGATCCATGTTTCGCACCGGCTTCCGGTCGGAGGCTTTCCAGCCGTTTGCTTTCCAGCGGATAATCCATTCCGTCATGCCTTTTTCGACATACTGCGAATCAGTATGAATAGTAATACGGTCAACAGCAAGTTCTTTTTTTGAGATGCATCTTAACGATTTGATTACCGCCAGTAATTCCATGCGATTGTTAGTGGTTTCCCGTTCACCGCCCTTACCTTCGCTGATGATTTTGCCGTGTAAATCAGTAATAATAAAAGCCCAGCCTCCGGGGCCTGGATTACCGGAGCAGCCGCCGTCTGTCCAAATATCAAATTTCACACCTTACCTTCCTTCTGGAGAATATAGATAACGGAAATAGTCCATATTAGTTGTTAAAGTTTTGTTGAATTCAGGTATAGTCGTCCGGTATGATTCTAAAGCGCGCCAGAAATCAAAAAAATCACGGTCGCGGTTGTACGCGGCGGCATAGATAGATGTAGCTTCGGCATCTGCCGTGCCGCGAATTTTTTCGGCTTGTTCGTAGGCTGCCGACAGTATAGATCGCTGTTCATTGTCCGTACGTCCCAGCCATTCCGCTTTTTTACCCTCGCCCTCGCTTCGAAAAGCTTGCGCTATCTGATTCCGCTCTTTTATCATGCGGGCATAAACACTCTGCGTAAGCTCATCGGAGTAACGTATCTGCCGCACTACCACATCAATAAGCTCAATACCGTAGCCATCGACTATCTTACGGGAACGGTCAAGAATTTCTTCCGCCAGTTTACGGCGTCCCTTCTGAATAGGTTCGTTGCTGGAACCCGGTTCTTGAATCATTGAGCTAAGCTGTTTTTCGAATTCTTCAAACATAGAGTCGCCGGACGTAATAAGCTGTTCATCCGGCGTGTTTTGTCCCGGCACAGAAACAATAGTCTTTTCATCAATAATTAGGTTTGAGTTACGAACCGTCTCGCGTAGATAGTTTTCGGCAACAACGGTACGAACTTCAGAATCTATAATGTCACCCAGTTTTGGGTAAGCGCTCGATACCGTAGAAATAGACTCGTAGAATATACGGGGATCCGTTATGCGCCAGCGCGCGATTACATCAACCCAGATATACTGTTTTTCCCGGGTCGGCATACTTTTTTGTTCGCCGTCCCAAGCCATTATTTTTTTGGGGTAGCGTACAACATTATCTATGAACGGGATTTTGATGTGCAATCCCGCATCGGTAACAACATCAACAAGGCGTCCCATTTCAACAATGACGGCTTGCTCCCCCTCGTCTATAATATAAAATGGGCCCGCGAGAAATACGCTTATAAGGACAGCCGCAATCACTACAAAAATGACAGGTGTTTTTTTCATTCAGTTATTCTCCACTACCCAGATTTTTGAAAGGCAGAAAGTTTTGCAGGCTTCGATCTATGATCACGGTAGGCGCGGAATCTTCATTTACGGCAAATACTTCTTCTATCATCTCGTAATATAAGCGCCGCCGCGTTACTTCAGGGGCTTTCCGGTATTCGTCATAAACAGCATTAAAGCGGGCTACCTCACCATTAGCGTTATTAACACGTTCTGTAGCGTACCCCTGCGCTATCTGAATACGTCTGTCCGCCTCGCCGCGCGCCCGTGGTATCGCCGCGTTGTACGCTTGCTGCCCTTCGTTGATAAGACGGTTCATATCCTGCTCCGCCTTATTAACATCGTCAAAGGCTTCCTGCACACCAACCGGCGGATCAATATTTTGCAGCTTCACGGTGTTTACATCTATTCCAAGCCCATAACTGCGGAATGTTTCATTCATAAGCACTGTGGCGGAATTTTCTATCGCGCTCCGCTCAGGCCCCATTATATCCATTATCCCGCGATCGCCTACAAGCATATTGATGACAGACCGCGATACATCGCGTATTGTTTGACCGCGCTCATTTACATTAAAAACCCATGCCTTAGGATCAACTATCCTGTATTGGATTATCCACTCGACATCTATGATATTGAGATCTCCGGTCAACATCATAGATTCCGGTGTTCTATTGGAGTACATGGTCGACACACCAGACTTAATTGTTTTAAACCCGAATTGTTCTGTATTGTATGCGGTAACATTGATAGTGTAGTGGTTGTCGATTCCAAACGGAAGTTGGAAGTGCAGACCGGGGTTATTTATTTTTAAAAAACGCCCAAAGCGTGTTACTACAGCTTTTTCGGTCTGATCGACAATGTACATACTTGTTCCCAGAAATACAAGGATTATTATACCCACTATAATGAGTATGACAGATGTAGGTTTGAGCCATTTCAGATATATATTAGGACTGACGTTACGCAATTTTTACCCCGTTTAAGCGTTAATTTATCCAGAAGCGGAAACCAATAGCCGCGTTGAACCAACTCCCGCCTAAACTCGGCGATGGAAGTAAACTTAGCCCCAATTGCGGAGCCATTTCAACAAAGAAATCAAGCGGATCAAAATTTAGGTCCAAACCTATAGGAACGCGAATGCCAAGCCCTCCTTCCGTATCTTCATCTTTGGGAAAACTTATCCAGCTATAAAGCCCGAACCCTAGATAAAAGTTAAGAGAACCCTTACCTACGGATCTTAAATCTTTTTCAAATAACCAGTAATCCGCAGTTAAGCCAACGCTGTGTAAATCTTCACCCATATAGTAACTTGCTCCAATGTGCAGTTTATCGTTTGGGCTGAACAATAAACTGCCGCCGCCGCCGAAACCATATCCAAAATTTCCACGTAAACCTATACCGAACGAGAATGCTTCTACAGAAGCGAACACGACCAAAGCTGCGCTTATCAATACAATTTTCTTTTTCATACGAATCTCCTCAATCAAATTTATACCAAATTTATGATATTGGACTTGTTCAACAATGGGAACTTTCGGTTCATTGTTAGCTATCGCGGGGCTAAAGTCCGCCAAGTCCCGCAAAATACACAGCATTTTGCGGGACTTGTCAGAATTTTCAGTCCAAAATATCCAACAGCTCAACATCAAAGATCAAGACGGAATTGGCCGGAATGATCCCCCCCATCGGTTGGTCGCTATAACCAAGCTCCGGCGGTATGTAGAATTTATAGCGGCTGCCCGGGCTCATAAGCTGTATACCTTCCGTCCAGCCCGGAATTACTTGACCCAGCGGGAATTCGACAGGCTCTCCTCTTTCAAACGAACTGTCAAAAATCGTGCCGTCAATAAGCGTTCCTTCATAATTTACTCGTACCGTGTCGCCGGCGTTAGGCTTAGCGCCTTCCGTCTCATTGATAACCTCGTACTGTAAACCGCTTTCTGTAGTGATTATACCATTTCTTAGGGCATTTTCTTCCAGAAATGATATGCTCTCTTCCAAATTTTCATTACTTGCGCGCTGCATTGAATCGGTAATAGTCTGTTGAATTATCGCTAAAGCCTCTTCTTCCGTAATATTGGGATTTCCTTCTAAAGACGCTTTGAAACCTTCGATAAAAGCATTGTAATCAAGCTTAAATCCAAAAGGCTTAATCTCGGCCCCAAAAATCATACCAAAAGCATAGCTGGCATCCGCGTCCAGACTATTAGACGCATCCGCGTCGTTCTTTGCGTTACATGCTGTAAGAACTGCCAGCATCAAACAGAAACCGATTGTTGTTTTTTTGACCATAATTTTCCTCGCTATTATCATGCAGTGGCGCTGCTAAAAACTTGTAAGATAACAGATACCTATTAACAGGAGCGCGCGCAGGATATTAGTGTCAATCTTCAGATTTTGTGTCCTAAGTTGACCCCCATACCACCAAAACAGTCCCATTTGAGTATCAATGCGTAACGCATACTCTGTAAAGTCCGCCTGAAGACTTTGTTTACCAAAAAAAAGAAATGCTAAATCATCCAAAATAATGCCGAATTCCAGCAACGCGTTTTCATAATCACCTTTTTCTATCAGTGAAATCAGCCCCGGTAATTGACGCTGTAAGCGTTCCTTCTTTTCTTCATCGTACTTTTCTACCCATGTTTTGGATATTAGCAGCGCAAGATTATTCTGAAAATGCGCCAAAAAATGGCGGAATTCGCTTCCAGAATCTTTTTCTTGTATAAGGCGTCTGAATTCCACACCTATCCCCAGTATATCCGCAAAGTCCTCCACTGCCGAGAGCGTAGGCGTTTTACCCTCCTCCACCCGTACAGACGGAAATAGAGCCTCCGCGATAACACGGTACTTACTATCTACAGAAACTATTGAACCAGGATGACCAGCAAACATATTTAGTTTATAACGGAAATTAGGTAATAAGGTCAAGATACATATAAAGGAAAAGGGAAAAAGTAATAGGTAAAAAAGAAAAGAGAATAATGAACAGTTATTAACTTTTTACTTCTTACCTCGTACTTCTTAACAAAAGGGGAAGCGCATTTATCATAAACCGTCAAAATTTTGAAGTTCATGATGAATTTTTTGTCGCTGCTCCCCCCGCGCTCCATAGTCCTCATTCCGCTGCGCTCCATTCCGGTCTATTCCACTACCCCCACTCCTATCTAGTGCTCGTACACGATTGTAGCAGCGGATATATGAAGAATTTTATGAGACTCCCCGCCGCAGAGGCGCAAACTTTGCGCGCAAATTTGCGGCGGGGTATTAGACCAGACTTTGCGAATAAAAGCACAAGGGGCCTAAAAAAAGCCTTCCCGTTTGGGAAGGCTTTTTGTTTAAAACACGAATGCTGCCATTCAGGAATGTCGATCGGCGCGGCAGTTATTCTACCGTCCGCTCACTACAGCGTATAACAACTCTTAGAACAAGCCTGAAATTTTTCCGGTGTTGTCAACATCAATTTTCTGGGCGGACGGCTCTTTCGCAAGGCCCGGCATTGTCATGATTTCACCGGTAAGCGCGACGATGAAGCCCGCGCCGGCTGAAATCTTGATGTTGCGGACGGTGAGCGTCCAGTCTTGGGGCGCACCGCGCACAGTCGGATCATCGGTGAAGCTGTACTGCGTCTTTGCCATACAAACCGGCACTTTGTCCAGTCCGAGTTTTTCAAGCTGGGCGATCTGCTTTTGAGCGCTGGGCAGGATGTTTATGTCCTTCGCATGGTAAACCTTTTTCGCAATCGCTTCGATCTTCTCTTTGATGCTCATGTTGACATCATAGCAGAACTTGAACTGGTTCGGCTGGTCGCACACACGCACGACTTCTTCGGCGAGTTTCTTGCCGCCTTCGCCGCCCTCTGCCCAAACTTTGGAGAGAACAACATTTGCGCCCTTCTCTTTGCATTTCTTTTCGATGAGGTCCAGTTCGGCTTTGGTGTCGAGGGGGAACGCGTTGATGGCAACCACCGCTTGCAGGCCGAAAACTTCCTTCATGTTGGTAATGTGCTGAAGAAGGTTCGGGAGTCCCTTGTCGAGGGCGTCAAGGTTTTCCTTGCTGAGGTCGGCTTTGGCAACGCCGCCGTGGTGCTTGAGCGCGCGGGCTGTGGCAACGATGATGACGCAGTTAGGCTTGAGACCGGCGAAACGAGCTTTGATGTCGAGGAATTTTTCCGCGCCAAGGTCGCCGCCGAAGCCGCCTTCGGTAACGACATAGCCATCTTTGCCGGCGAGTTTTAGGGCAAGCCGGGTAGCCATGATCGAGTTACAACCGTGGGCAATATTCGCGAACGGGCCGCCGTGAATGAATGCGGGGGTGCCTTCGAGGGTCTGCACGAGGTTCGGCTTGAGGGCATCTTTAAGGAGGGCAGCCATCGCGCCTTGAGCCTTGATCTGGGAGGCGGTAACCGGTTTTTCCGAGCCGTCTGACTGCTTGCCATAGGTATAGCCGACGATGATACGGCCCAGCCGCGCCTTGAGGTCGTCGATGTCCGAGGACAGGCAGAGTATAGCCATGACTTCGGAAGCAACGGTGATGTCGTAGCCGTCCTCACGGGGACTGCCGTTTGACTTGCCGCCCAAGCCGTCAACGATGAAACGCAGTTGTCTATCGTTCATGTCAACACAACGCCGCCAGATAATCTTGCGAGGGTCAATGTTGAGTTCGTTCCCGTGGTAGATGTGCGCGTCAATCATTGCCGCGAGGAGGTTGTTCGCCGCGCCAATAGCGTGGAAGTCACCGGTGAAGTGCAGGTTGATGTCTTCCATCGGGATGACCTGCGCCCAGCCGCCGCCTGCCGCGCCGCCCTTTACACCGAATACCGGCCCAAGGGAGGGCTCGCGGAGCGCGACGATGACCTTTTTGCCGATTTTGGCCAAGCCGTCGGAAACGCCGACAGTAGTAGTCGTTTTGCCCTCGCCGGCTGGCGTTGGGGTAATGGCCGTTACGAGAATGAGCTTCGCGTCGGGGTCTTTCTCGTGCTTTTTAAGGTAGTTGTAGTCAACCTTCGCCTTGTAATAGCCGATGGGCTCAAGGTATTCTTCGGGAATACCGAGCTTCTTGGCAACATCAAAAATTTTGTCGGTATGCGCGGGATAAACCTGCTGCGCAATGTCGATGTCCGATGGGTTTGGAATTCTCTTTACTCCATCTCCTGTCATATTATTTCTCC
>JAISCO010000131.1 GCA_031265535.1 Spirochaetaceae bacterium
AACACCCGCGAAATAAATTCGGCGGCTTTCAAACTGATGAACATAGCCGGCGCGTACTGGCGCGGCGATGAAAACCGCGAAATGCTTACCCGCATCTACGGCACGGCGTGGGAAACCCCCAAAGATTTGAAAGCGTACATGGCGTTCCTTGATGAAGTTGAGCGGCGCGACCACCGCAGACTGGGTAAAGAACTAGACATCTTTTCCACACACGAAGAAGCCGGCGCGGGACTAATCTACTGGCACCCCAACGGCGGGCGAATGCGCGTAGCCGTAGAAGAATTCTGGCGGCGGGAACATTACCGGAACGGCTATGAAATCCTCTACACACCCCATATCGGCAAGAGCCAGCTGTGGGAGACCTCAGGGCACCTTGGTTTCTATAAAGCGAATATGTACAGCCCGATGCAGATTGACAATCAAGATTACATCATAAAACCTATGAACTGCCCGTTTCACATCCTGATTTATAAATCGAAAGGCAGATCGTACCGCGACCTGCCGCTGCGCTGGGCGGAACTGGGTACGGTTTACCGATACGAGCGCAGCGGCGTACTGCACGGCCTGCTGAGAGTACGCGGCTTTACGCAGGATGACGCGCATATATTCTGCACGCCGGAACAGATGGAGGCTGAAATTGAAGAAACACTGCGTTTTAGCCTGAACCTTTGGAAAGTTTTTGGCTTTAAGGACATAAAAGCGTACCTTGCCACACGCCCCGCCGAGTCGGTTGGGGAAGAAACCCGTTGGGAAGCCGCGCTGACAAGCCTGCGCAAGGCAATTGAAAATCAGGGGCTCCCCTACGAAGTGGATGAAGGCGGCGGCGCGTTCTACGGCCCAAAAATCGACCTGAAAATAAAGGACGCGCTGGGGCGCGAATGGCAGATGACAACGATACAGTTTGATTTTAACGAGCCTGAACGCTTTGACATGACCTTTATCGACAGTGACGGACAGCAGAAACGCCCTTACATGGTGCACCGCGCTCTGTTAGGCTCTCTTGAACGCTTTTTCGGCGTGCTTATCGAGCATTTTGGCGGAGCATTTCCCGTTTGGATCGCTCCTGAACAAGCTGTTGTTATACCCGTTGCCGAAGCCTTCAATGATTACGCTCAAAAAGTCGCCGCCGAACTGCGTAAACATGATATCCGCGTATCAACCGAGTTGGGAGATGAGCGTTTTAACGCCAAAATCCGCGCCTGCCAGATTCGGAAGATACCGTACACGCTTGTTGTAGGCGAAAAAGAGGCGGCGGAAGGGACCGTCTCGGCGCGTCTGCGCGGCGGCGGCATTGCTACAGGCGTTGACAAAGCAGTCAACCAGCTTCCTCCAATGAAGATAGAGGAATTTGCCGCTTATGTTGAAGAAAAAGTCCGCACCCGCTCGTTAGAAATTTAACACGGTTGGGCGCGCTCTGCGCGTTAAGGCTCATAAAACCGGTTTCAAAATCCGCTTAGCTTGAAACTGTTCCCATTTTGTAAGGAGATTTATGGAATTTTTACTTGATGGTTTTCTGGCCTTAAGCTGGAAACAACTTATCATGTTTGGCATCGGATTCGCACTCATTTATTTAGGCGTTGCCAAAGAATACGAACCGGCGCTGCTTATGCCTATGGGTTTCGGCGCGATTCTCGTGAATCTGCCTTTAAGCGGCGTACTCAACCAGATAATGCCCGGTGTCGGCGAGACCCACGGGGTGATCCAGTGGCTTTTTGAAAAAGGAATCGGCGCGTCCGAAGTGATGCCCCTGCTGCTGTTTATAGGCATCGGAGCGATGATAGACTTTTCGCCCCTGCTTTCGCGCCCCGTTTACTTTTTGTTCGGCGCGGCTGCGCATTTCGGGATTTTCGCTACGATAACCCTCTCCTGTCTGTTGGGCTTCGACCTGAAAGACGCGGCGGCAATCGGCATCATAGGGGCGGCGGACGGCCCCACTACTATACTTGTTTCACAGGTACTTCATTCAAGCTACCTGGGGCCCATCGCGGTAACGGCGTATTCGTACATGTCGCTGGTGCCTATCATTCAACCTTTTGCGATAAAACTGACGACCACTAAAAAAGAGCGGATGATAAAAATGGATATTGTCGCAAGCACGGAGATACCGCGGGTGTTAAAAATCATTTTCCCGATTGTCGTAACCATCATTGTCGGCTTTATCTCTCCCGCAGCGGTGGCGCTCATCGGTTTTTTGATGTTCGGCAACCTTATTCGCGAATGCGGCGTGCTGGAATCCCTCTCCGAAACGGCGCAAAAACAGCTTTCCAACCTGATAACGCTGCTGTTGGGCATAACAATAGCCTTTACACTGCAAGCGGACGAATTCCTCACAGTGGACACACTCAAGATACTTGCGCTCGGCCTGTTTGCGTTCATCCTCGACACCGTAGGCGGTGTATTTTTTACAAAATTTCTTAATTTGTTTCTAAAGAAAAAAATAAACCCGATGATAGGCGCGGCAGGCATTTCCGCCTTCCCGATGTCTTCGCGGGTCATTCAAAAACTCGCACTGAAAGAAGACCCGACCAACATATTCCTGATGCACGCGGTAAGCGCAAATGTTTCCGGACAAATCGCGTCCGTAGCCGCGAGCGGCCTGGTTTTAAGCCTGATAATACAGTACCTGTAAGGAGGCGTTATGAACGAAACGGTATTAAACAATGTACTCGCATCCCTTTCCATCATGTGGAAAGGGATGCTGGGGCTTTTTGTTGTCTGCGGCGCCGTCGCGGTAATAATGATGATCATAATAAAACTGGTAAACGCTAAACGCTAACACCAAAGCGGTTCAGCGGGAAGCGCGCCGCAAGCTGGGCATAGAACTTGGAATTCTGTTCATAGGCGATTGGCGCTAAAACTGAATTTTCTCTCCGCCGGCGCGCTTGCCTCCGGCGTACCATCCGCCATGCAGCAAGCCGTCAAAGTACTGAATGAAAATTTGGCGGACAGTGTTGTTATTCGTAAAAAATTCAGGGACAAAGCGCGGTTGCTGTGTTCGCTGGACCATCCCAATATCGTTAAATTCCTGAATTTTGTGGAAAACGAAGACGGCGTGTTCCTCATTATGGACCTCGTTGACGGCGTTACACTCGAAGAATTTATCAATACCAAAAACGGGCTGATTGTGGAAAACCGGGCCTATGAAATGTTTGATCAGATATTGAGCGCCTTTGCGTACGCGCATAAAAAGGGTGTGGTACACCGGGACATAAAGCCCGCCAACATTATTCTTACCGGCGACAGCGATGGCAATTTTGTGCCAAAAGTGCTGGACTTAGGTATTGCCACGATCGTTTCCGAATCCACCGAGACCGAAAAGGGCTGGGTTGTCGGCACTCCTTCGTATATGAGTCCCGAACAGGTGCTGGGCATAAACGTGGATGCCCGTTCCGATATTTATTCCCTTGGCGTGTTGCTGCACCAGATGCTTACCGGGCGCGTTCCGTACGATACAACCACCCTGTCCGAACTGGAAATCAACAACAAAGTGGTGAAAGATCCTCTTCCCCGAATGAAGGAATTTTACCCGTACATCTCGGATAAGATGCAGAAAATAGTGGACAAGGCGACTGCCAAAGAACCGGAAAAACGCTACCAAAACTGCGATGATTTCCGCAAGACGATGAAAAATACGTTGAACCCGGAGCCTATTAAACGTGCGATAAAAATTGCCGCCGCCGCCCTTGTTTTACTGGCCTTGGGAGGCGGATTGGGGTATTGGGACTATAACCGGGTAAAAACATACTATTACAAAGATTATGTTGAACAATGGGGAGTGCCGCAGGGGATACATAGGCTGAGCACATCGCAGTTCCGGAGCCGCGAGGCAAGTTACCGGTTAGAATACAAACAAAAAAAGCTGCAAACCTTGGCGCGTGTCAACAGCAAAGGGAATGTGGTAGAAGACCATCTATACGAACGCTTTGACCGGCCCGTCAACGCCGCATTCAGTTACAGGGCCAACGGGAATCTTGACTATGTGCTGTATCTGGACCGGAACGGTAAGGCTTTATTCAAAAAGGTCTACGAAGAAAACAGGGACGGCAGGATTAACATGGCTGTTTTTAAGTACGCCGATGATTTTGGCGCGGAAAAGCGGCTCCCCAAAAACATGACCGGGTATGTCAGACTGGAAGACGAAGAGGCTGAACGAGGACAGATTTCCCGGTTTGCCTTAACCTTTGATGACAAGGGATTTATCTCAACATTGCATTACCGGAACACGGAGCAGCCTGTCGGAGACGGGGAACGCATATATGGAAAACGCTACGAACGGGACGCCAAGGGACGGGTTATAAAAGAGTCTTTTTTATCCTATGACGATTCGGTGCGGGCCACTTCCTGGGGCTTGGGGGTCAAACAATTTGCCTACGACGCACAGGATAACTGGGTTGAAGCGGTTTACCTTGGCCCGGACGGTTCTTCTCCCGCCTATGATGACAAAGACGGCTTCTCCGTATTTTCCATGGAATACGATAGATACGGGAATATGACGTATGGCTGGTATAAGTCTTCGGACGGAAATTTAATGCTGTCGAAAAAATATAATATTGCGGGTTTCAAATGGACCCATAATGATGCCGGACAAATGATTGAATACTTCCACTTGGGAACCGACAGGAATCCCATGTACGCTTCCGGATACATTGGACTGCAATATGAGTATGACCCCAATGGATATATAAGCTCATTGACGTATATTGATGAAAACGGACAGCCCGCCGTTGGAGGCTACACTTGACCCACAGATTCATGAGAGGTACTTCCTGTATGCCAGAAGGATGTAGAGTTTCATTAACCCTAACCAAATAGTCTTTACTCCAGGCGGACCGTCACTGGGAGCACG
>JAISCO010000136.1 GCA_031265535.1 Spirochaetaceae bacterium
GATTTGAGGATGATGAAAGTGCAGCAGAAGATATCCGGATGTTTCAGGAGCTGGGAAGGAGCGAAGATATACTGCCGGATACGCAGTTATATATCCACCTGTCTTAAACAAGGAATGACGGCCAGTGAAGCTGTGAATCTTATATTTCAAGATAAATTGCCCAATTTTGTTACTTTTTCAAATATCCCAGCTGAATAGTTACATTTTTAATAGAGTTGTTCGAGAACTTCAGGCCCCGAACAAATTCCAATTAAAAACTGCAAAATGCCGCGCATTTTGCAAAACTTGTCAACTAACACTGAAACAAATGTTCATCGTGAACAAAATGTTCACGATGTCGAATAAGTCAAATGACCTGTTAAGGATACAATGAAGCCGGGATATAAACAGACTACAGGGAAATTTTTTAATTACGGCAGGCGTTTTTTGCGCAGAAACCGGAAACTGAATACCCTATTAGAAAATCCAAAATTTGCGTTATATAGCTGTGTAGGAGGGTTCGTTCTATTGGCTTTGTTTTTTGGTTTTTCTATAACAGAATCTTTATTTGGCCCGCCAAATAAAAATTCGTTCCCCGGTGATTTTTTTGTTGATTCTTACGGCATACTGTCATTTGTCATTCCCGCTTATCTGCTGTATGCGGCCTTTATTCTAATTGATAAAAGTTACAGGCCGTCGCGTATTTTTGTTTTGTACTGTATAATATTCCCGTTCATGACGCTGACGATAGGATTTTCTTTTTTACGTGATTATGACTATTTTTCAGGGCAAATAAGTTTTTTCTCGATGGTTAACAGACAAGTTTTTAGTTTTATTATCGTTTGTATAACGGTGCTTGAGGGCGCTGTGATCTGCGGATTGTCATCTACATTATTTCCCGATCCGCCCGCAAGACGTTATCGCCCTGCCGGTACGCCGCGTAACGCGAATCATCCATCAGCCTCATTCAAGCCGGAAGTCAAACTGCTCTCCGCGCCTATACATGTTGTGCGTGAAGGAATGTTCGAGGCATACACAAGCGCGTTCGAAGAATTACAGAGTCTGGAAAATTCAAATATAGAAACTATAGATGACGTGATTGAAAATCTTGAACCTCATTTAGAAGTGCTTAACGCAAAGTTAAAAACATTTGACTATGATATGGACGACATAGACAAAAAACTTAACCGGCTGGATATGAATTTAGATTCGCTTAAATTTGAATTGTCGGCGATAGACAGAGAAACTGAAAATGTGGATGACAGTGACTACAGTATTGATGATTGTTATAATACCGATGACGCCGGTATTATGTTAAGTGAAGAAAGCGACTCAAACGAAACCGCGTTATCTAACGCGTTAGATAACGGGTTAAATAACTTTGATGAATTAACCGACGAATTAACCACCTATGACGATTCCGGCGATTTTGAAAAAATAATCGGCGAAGTGGAGGCGGAAGCCGCGTTAAAAACAGGCGAGGCTATTAAAAAAAAGGCGCGTGCCGGCCTGAACAAAAACAGCGCGGAAAATCAAAAAGGGCATTACAGTATACCGGTTGATGGTATCCTAAAAGAATATACGGATGACAAGTATTGGATAATTGACGGCGCGACATACGCCGCCGCCGCTATTCTTAAAGAGACTCTTAACGAATTTAAAATACAGGCCGAGGTTACCGGAATTCGTAAGGGGCCTGTAATTACAATGTTCGAGATACTCCCATCACCAGGGGTAAAGCTTTCTAAAATTGTTAATCTACAGGATAATATCGCGCTGCGGCTTGCCGCGGCTTCGGTGCGTATAGTCGCCCCCATACCGGGAAAACACGCTGTTGGTATAGAGATACCGAACAAAAAACGCAATATTGTTTCATTTCGTGAAATCATTGAATCAGAGCTTGCCCGCGGCGGCAAACGGGCCGAAATCCCCGTTGTGCTGGGGAAGGATATTACGGGTGAAGCGGTAACGGTAGACCTTGCGACAATGCCGCATCTTTTGATAGCCGGAGCTACAGGCGCGGGAAAATCGGTTTGTGTAAACACAATGATTCTGTCGATACTGTACCATTGCAAGCCG
The DNA here is from genome assembly GCA_031265535.1 of Spirochaetaceae bacterium. Lineage (GTDB taxonomy): Bacteria > Spirochaetota > Spirochaetia > Treponematales > Breznakiellaceae > JAIRMY01. Next base: position 2,059 of record JAISCO010000136.1, read on the forward strand.
TCGCAATGCCGTTTAATTCTTATTGATCCAAAAATTGTAGAGCTTAAACTTTACAACGATATTCCGCATCTTTTAACGCCGGTAATTACCGAGCCTAAACGCGCGTTTCAGGCGCTGCAATACTGTATTTATGAAATGGAACGCCGTTACGCTTGTCTTGATTCTATGGGTGTGCGCGATATTAAAACATATAACAAACGCATTAAAGAAAAGAAAATCGCCGCGGAACATATTCCATATATTGTTATTGTGATTGATGAATTTGCCGACCTGATGGCAACAACGGGTAAAGAGCTTGAATCAACTGTAGCGCGCCTCGCCGCCATGAGCCGCGTCGTCGGCATTCATCTTGTACTCGCTACGCAGCGGCCTTCGATTGATGTTATTACCGGTTTAATAAAATCTAACATTCCAAGCCGTATCGCGTTCATGGTCGCAAGTATGATGGACAGCCGCATCATCATTGACACGCCCGGCGCCGAAAAGCTTTTGGGCAAAGGCGATATGCTGTACTCCGGCATCGTCGATCCGTTTCCGGTCAGGATGCAGGGCGCTTTTGTTTCTGAGGAGGAAGTGGAGGCTGTTGTTGCCCATGTCAAGACTCTGGGCGGGCCGGATTATATTGATGAGGAAATGTTTTTTGAAGATGACGAGGATGCCGCGCAAAATGTTTACACTGAAGGCGATGACCCTCTCTATGAGAAAGCGCTGGAAATTGTTATTCAACAGGGTAAAGCAAGCGCAAGTTATATACAGCGCCGTCTAAAGATAGGCTACAACCGCGCCGCCCGTCTTGTAGAAGAAATGGAACACCGCGGCGTAGTAGGCCCCGCTCAAGGTTCCAGACCCCGCGAATTACTACGCGCCGTCTAACCATTTGCCATGGAGGCACATGCGCTCCGCGCTAGCATACCGAAAGCAGCTTTCACCCCGTGCCGTCAGGTACGAAAACAGCGCTTGGCATACGCGACTGGCAGCACCCGCCAGCCGGTTTACATACGCTCCGCGTTAGCATCCCGGAAGCGTGGTTTCAGCCTCTGCTTTTGGTAAGGACAGGGCGCTTTGCATACGCGGCTGCCTGCATTGCTCATTCCCCATTTATGTTGGGTTTCCATACGCTCCACATTAGCCTTTTGCTGCCGCCGGTCTCAAAATTTGCAAGTTAAAAGAGCCTGAAGCGGTACACGTGAAACAAACATTATAAAATTTGGATAATCCGAATACTTCTCCTCTTCCATTTCTTTTTCTTTTGGTGTTTTTTCAACCCAGTCCCAAACGAATAATGTGTCTTTGTTTAGCATGGAAGTGATATTTGTGAAAAACGAAGTAGGGTGATCAAATGCTGTGAATATTTCCACGAAATAATCCCATGATACCTCTAAACTCTCATCCCCCTCCTCGGTGGGAAATCTATCGTCCTGTTGAAAAGTATCTGCAAATTCACCTATTGTTTTACCGGAAACAAAGGCGGCAAGTTCATCCTTTGTACATTTGGTTAAAATCGTATTGACGTAATAATAATCTTTCGATTCATACGTACTGCCCTTATATTCTGTACCGTCCGCTTTTTTTACTTCAATTGATTTTAAGCTTAACTTGTCGTCTAGTTCTATCTTTACGGTACTGCCGTCTGTGGCAGTCAATGTTGTTTTGCCATTGTCGTTTTCATAATTACCGCTGCTCACCACAACGCCGTTTATTTTGATTACAAAAGTACCGCTTACTACCGCTTTGGCCGCTTTTGACAGAGTAAGAATAACTTCGATTGTTTCTCCTTTCTCTGTAACGCCGTAGTATCCATCGATAAGTTGAGGCTCGTTTCCGCCGCCCTCACCACCGCGGGCGTTGTGTTCACAGCCTGCCGCCGCCATTCCAAATACCAGCGCCAATGCCAGTATTCCGTATAAATTTTTCTTGTTTACCATTTTTCTCTCCTAATAAAATCGCCGCTTGATTTAATCGAACATTAACACCATGTGTTAATGTTCCCTGATTCCTAATTGTCAATTGCTAATTCCTAATTGTTAATTGTTAATTGCTCATGGGGCGCAGGCGAAATAGCCTTTGCAAAAACTGTGTAAAATGCGTAACGGACGCAACATTCGTTGCATTATGAAAAATCTAAAATTAAATAAAGTTTTGGGATTTACTAGCAGCCTATTGCACATGTAGGTTTTGCGGCACACAGTGCCGACGTCACTGTTCACCTGCGGTGAATTTGCCTCAAAACCACGATTTAGGGCTGCTTTGGGAGTTTGCAAGGTAAAAAATCGCCTAATCGGCGATTTTTTGATATTTTTGCGCGAAGCGCAACAAACTCCTAGTTGGACGAGGGGGGGGGGGGGGCTTATAAAGCGCCGTACCGGTATATTTCTCCTCGCCGGCGCAAGCCATACATGAAACTGAATATTTATTCGCAGTTGGGATGCTCATGACAATATCCATTTTCATAATATAGCTTTGCTAAGACTGTTTTGTCAAGATGCCGCGCGGTCTAGTTTTATGAGCTGCCAGACTTTGGGGGTTTCCTGTCCAAGCCGCCAAAAGCCTATTTTTTGAACACCTTGATTGCGGTACTGATGCATACGGGCGGCAAGTGAGTATTCATCTTCGTAATACACGGTAACTTTAACCACTATATCGTAAGTAAATGTAGGGACACCGTTTACGCGGCGAAAATTTTGTGCATTGTAATCGCGTTTGAGGCTTTCTGTTGTGCTGTGTATTAGTCCGCGCGATGTACTCTTGTCGCCCCAGCCGCGTCCATAAAACGGTATGCCCATTATAAGTTTTTGGGGTCCTATCGTCCTTAGACCGTATTCCGCAACCGATTTGCACCAGTTTATCGAAGCTACAGGGCCCGGCGCGCTGCCCGACCAGTGTTCGTCATAAGCCATGACAAATACGCGGTCGGCGAGCGCGGCTATTGAAACATAGTTGTAGGTGCCGCCGGCGCGAGTTCGCGCCGGTACACAGACCGAAAGCATCTTGCCGTCTAAACCGGCTCGTATTTCAGCTAAAAATGATAAAAAATGTTCCGCGTCCCGCGCCGGCACATTTTCCAAGTCTATGTTGAGTCCGTCATAGTCCTTAGCCGCCGCAAGTATTTGGGATATCAGCCGCCTTCGCGCTTCTGTCCCTCCCTGAATTACAAAGTGGGTGAGTCCGGCGCTGTTACAAACAATCGCAAGATGAACCCTCCCGTTAAATCTTGGAATAGTTTTTCGCCTGGGAATATCAGCCAAATCTCCGTAGCGGTCAACCTCGGCGGCAAAGTATACCACGTCCGATATGGGGTATTGACTTTTTACATCACTTTCCCGCCCGCTTAACATGTATGCCCACACCTCGCCAAAGGAACTTTCCGGCAGATCATCCTGCGGAGTCAACGCTTCATATACAATTTCGGCCTCGGCAATATCCTCGTCCTCTAAAATATCGTCAAATATCTCGTCTTCAACAATTTCGCCGTCCACAATCTGTAAGTTATCTATGACCGGAGCCGGCGTATTTTTACAGTTTGAAATTACGGTAACTATTATCAGCGCTAGAACAAATCTTAATATGATACGCATTAGTTTTATGATATTGGTACAGCAATTTTACAGCAAGCCCACCCGCCGCCCGCCACCCGCCAGCGGGTTTCTCATACGCTCCGCGTTAGCGTCCCGCCAGCGGATTTCTCATACGCTCCGCGTTAACATCCCGCCACCCGCCAGCGGGTTTCTCACACGCTCCGCGTTAGCATCCCGCCAGCAGCCTTTACTCCGTGTCTTAGGGTTTGAAAACAGCGCTTGGCATACGCGGCTGGGGGCGGTCTTTGCTTTGTATTTTCGTTTTTTGGACGCATTTTTTGCTTCGCAAAAAACTGGGCTTTCCGCTCCAATTTCTCGACCCCCTACGGGAGTCTGCGGGATTTCCCATAAGCAAATCCACTTTGTGGATTTGCGACCAATCCCTTGCGCGGAAGAGGCTATATCCAAGTAAAAAGTTAAAAGTAAAAGGTAAAAATTCCCTGCTCATCCCTAACTGCCCCTGTTACTTGCCGGCAAGGTCGTGAAAATGGGTAGGGGCAGCACACAAAACAGTGCGGTGCACTGTTTTGCCTGACGTTTTGCCGCCTGCTTTCCCTATAAGGAAGGGTAAGTGCGGCGCCTAATCGTTGATTTTTTGATGTTTTTTGCGCGAAGCGCAACAAATTCCTGGAAAAATTTTAGCGCAAAAAGTAAAATTGCTGAGTGGAAGCCCCGGCGCCTTGCCGGAGGCAGGGCGCCGGGGCTGCAACGAGGGGGATTTTTCCCCCTTTTAATTGATGCTGCTAAAAGCTGACTTTAACAGCGTTTCGTTTTTCTACAAGGCTATTTTTCTGTGAGTTTTCCGTTTTCAAATATCATCGTAGCTTGGTCGATATATTTTTGCGGTATAACGATACCGCAGTTTTTGGCGGCGTCAAGGTCGATTAAAAAATCCAGTTCCGAAGGCTCCGTAGCGAATTTTACAGCTATTTCGGAAGGTTTTCTGCCTTTCAGTATGTCGGCAACTATGTTACCCGTAGAAAGTCCCAGCTTGTAATAGTTCGAACCGGACGCTATCATACAGCCGCCGTCTTTAGCACCGTCCGCAGCGCCCGCGAATATGGGTTTCTTTGCCGCCCTGAACACTTCTATAATGGCAGGGAACGCGGTAAACACGGTGTTATCCGTTGACATGTAGATGCCGTCCACCCGTCCTGCTATAGTCTGAGCCGCCTGCTTTACATCGGCGGTTGTATTTACAGTCTGCGTAACCAGTGTAAGCCCCGTGTCCGCGGCGGCCTTTGTTACAAGTTCCAGTTCGGCGATTGAGTTTGCTTCCGAGGATGTGTAAATGTAGCCCAAAGTCTTTATGCCGGCAATTTCCTTAAACAAAGCGATGTTCTCGGCGGTGGGGATCGCGTCAGACGCGCCGGTTACATTATTTTCACCATGCGCGACAGTACGGACAAGCCCGGCGGCTACAGGGTCGGTAACGGCGGTAAACACAACAGGTATGGTTTTTAACATATTTGCCAAAGCTTGAGCCGCCGGAGTCGCTATGCCGACGGCAACCTTCACTTTTTCGTTGTTGAATTTATTGGCAATTTGAGTCGCGGTGCTTAGGTCGCCGTTCGCGTTCTGCGAATCGTAGACAGCGTTTATTCCCTGCGCCGCAATCGCGTCTTTAACTCCCTGTTCGCAGGCATCCAGAGACGGATGTTGGAGTATCTTCGAGATGCCGATATGGACAGAGCCGCCAGAGACATCAGCCTGTTTGCCGCCGCCTGCAAAAGATAATTGCAACGCAACAAATACTAAAACTAAACCGGTACAAAATTTTTTCATTTTGTCCTCCTTTTCAAATATTCGCGGTTCTGATTATTGATAACCGCTTTTTTCGCAGCGGCGTCTTGACCCCGCTGTGAATAAATTTCCTTAAATTTAGGCGGGGATATTCATTGTGGCATTTCCCAAACCGCACGCTTAGGAACTGTGCAAGAATAAAATGCACCGCATTTTATTCTAATTGCTTACGCAATAAATAAATAACATGACAAAATGGTCCTGTTATTTCCGCACAGTTCCATAAGGAAATGCCCCCCCCCCCCCCAAAAAAAAAAACCAAAAAAATGTCCCCATCATGTCTATTTTTCTGTGAGTTTTCCGTTTTCAAATATCATCGTAGCTTGGTCAATATATTTTTGCGGTATTGTTATACCGCAGTTTTTGGCGGAGTCAAGGTCGATTAAAAAATCCAGTTCCGAAGGTTCCGTAGCGAATTTTACAGCTATTTCGGAAGGCTTCTTGCCTTGCAGTATGTCGGCGACGATATTGCCCGTAGAAAGTCCCAGCTTGTAATAGTTTGAGCCGGACGCTATCATACAGCCGCCGTCTTTCGCTCCGCTTGCGTCGCCTATGAATATGGGTTTTTTTGCCGCCCCAAACACTTCTATAACGGCGGGAAGCGCGGCATTCACGGTGTTATCGGTTGACATATAGAGTCCGTCTATTCGTCCCGCTATAGTCTGAGCCGCCTGTTTCACATCGGCGGTGGTATTTACTGTCTGGGTAACCAAAGTAAGCCCTGTATCGGCGGCGGCCTTTGTTATCAGTTCCAGTTCGGCGATCGAGTTTGCTTCCGAAGACGTGTAAATGTAGCCCAAGGTCTTTATACCGGCAATTTCCTTAAATAAAGCGATGTTACCGGCGGTGGGGATCGCGTCAGACGCGCCGGTTACGTTGTTTTCACCATGATCGACAGTGGCGACAAGCCCGGCGGCAACCGGGTCGGTAACGGCGGTAAACACAACGGGTATGCTTTTTAACATATTTGCCAAAGCTTGAGCCGCAGGAGTCGCTATGCCGACGGCAACCTTCACTTTTTCGTTGTTGAATTTATTGGCAATTTGAGCCGCGGTGCTAAGATCATTGTTCGCGTTCTGCGAATCGTACACAGCGTTTATTCCACGGGCTTTAATCGCATCTTTGATTCCCTGCTCGCAGGCATCCAGCGCCGGATGCTGGAGTATTTTCGAGATGCCGATAAGTGTGCCCTCCGCCTGTTTGCCTCCAGCGGCGAAAGATGCTTGCAACGCGACAAGCGCCAAAATTAAACCTGTACAAAATTTCTTCATTTTGCCCTCCTTATCAAATATTAGCGGTTCTGAGCTACGGTCATAACCCTCTTTTATATTTTTCACTATTTTATCACCCCCCAAAAAAATAGTTAACCCACCCGCCAGCGGGTTTTCATGCGCTACGCGCCGGCATACCCAAAGCGGAATTCGGTCCCTGCCTTCGGGTCCGCGAATAGCCTAACTGTTCACTGCTCATCTATCGCAATTTCGCGATTATAGACGGCATGGCGCGAAGACGCACCACGCGCCCCCCTCCATAGGCGCGGTACCTCTGCCCGTCATCGGAAAAAGCTGAATCTCTTTCACCAGGGAACGGCGAAAAACGCTTCTGACTCCACTCCAACGAAGCGTCTTTCAGACTCAGAGAGGCGCGTTTTGGGTTAAAATAGATAAATGATTCATGGACTCCGCGTTCAGACAGCGGCGCCTCGTCGGTATTTTGCAGATAGCGGATTATGCCGCGTGAAAAATCTATAGACTGGATGATGGCCGAGTGCGCCATTGAGCCGTTAACGGCGCGGAACAACAAAATATCGGCGGG
>JAISCO010000151.1 GCA_031265535.1 Spirochaetaceae bacterium
CAGCCGATCATCATGAACTGGAAATAGTTGAAGAAAAAGAAAATGTAAATATAATTTGGATTAGGGAAAGAAAGAAAAAATAAAAGTGCCAACCAACTGCACATAACAGGACTGTTTACGCTTCGCCGCCAGTAGGCGGTTCGGCCTCCGTTCGCCTAGCTCAATCGGCCTACGGCCTCATTCGCACGGCTCACTCCGGCACATTTGGGCGGCACGCAAACCTACGGTTTGCTTTATAGTGCCGCCCAAATGTCGCAAACGGAACGTTTTCAAACCTCTAATCCTATCTTAAGACCAGTATATCACCCAAAATCGGCCCTGTCAAGGCTTTTTTCAATAAAAACTAAGAAAAATAAGATTTTTTTGAGGCTTAAAACCGGACCTTCGACCTTCGTCTTATTTTTGTCTCATTTTTTGTTAAGATTTCGCCTCTTTTTTCCGATAATTTTTCCACATGAAAAACGATTTATTGACACCTTCCGATGTAGCGGTTATCTTATCGGTAGATGAAGGGACAGTCCAGACCCTGGCGGCCTCCGGCGCTTTGCGTGGGACCGATATACAGGGGAGCCTCATGTTTAATGAGCGGATACTATCCGCATGGCTCGAGAGCAGGCCCTCGGTAAACAATATGGCCGATAAGAAGTATCTGGAAAAAATCCGGGCGCAATACCTCAAAAAATTTCCCCAGGCAATGGAGGAGTTGCAAAAATTTGACGCCCAGTTTTCTTTTAGAAGGCCAAAACTATTTTACTTGCACAAAGTCCCTAATAAACGGAACGGATTTATCTGGTATGCCCGGTTCGTGGAAAACGGAAGACAAATTCCCACCCGGTGGTGTACCCATACCAGTAACCGGGAGGCCGCCGAGCAATGGGCGGCGAATAACCGGGAGCTCCTCCTGGCGGAATATCACACAAAGAAAAAGAATTCCGCTGAATTTTTTGGGGTACTTGAACAGTATTACGCGCCGTGCTCTGAATATTTGGCAATAGATGAGAATCGAGGAATTATATTAAGTGAAAAAACCCGGAGTGTTTATCATAGTTTTGTAAAAAAAGTGCTTATCAAATTCTTTAAGGAACAGGAAATTAAAAAATTTACGGAAATTACCCCGCCGGTGATCGCGTCCCTCCAAAATCATCTTTTGAAGAAGGGAAACAAGGCGCTAACCATTAACCGGTATCTCGGGGTATTAAGGACAATTATCAACCACCTTATAATGAACGGGGTAATAACCTCGAATGTTTTTGATAACGTTGTTATGCTAAAAGAACGAGCCGCCGATAGCAATGCCCGAGGATGTTACAGCGTAGACCGGATTAAGGGGGTTTTTAACAAACGGTGGAAAGATAAAACATCCTACATACTCTGCCTTTTGATCTATTCAACCGGGCTGCGGAATAGTGAAATCGAGAAAATAAAATTCGGCGATATTATAAAGATTGAAGGGTGTTATTTTATTGATATTGCAAAGAGCAAAACCAGAAATGGCATTCGCGTCGTCCCGCTGCATGATTTTACCTATCAAAAAATAGTATCGCACATGAAAAGCGCGAAAAAAGCCGTTGACGATTATCTTTTTTCCGCCGCCGGCGGACCAAACCAGTCAACTTTATATCTAAAAGCCGCTACTGATATGGCGGATATGCTTGAAGCCGACGAGAATGAACGCAAAGACATTTCGTTTTATTCCGGGCGGCATTTTTGGAAGACCCTGGTGAACGCCCATGAACTTGGGGACGTGGAAGAATATTTCATGGGGCACAAGGTCTCAGGTGATGTATCAAAAAGATATAACCATCTGGACAAACAGGGGAAAAAACGTATCGCGGAAAAGGCGCGGGAGGTATTCGAGATACTTGATAAGCGGGTTTTTCGATGAACAAAAAGCGGCTACTTTGTTACATCTCTGCCAGTTTCCACCCCAAGAAGGCCCCCTAATCCGATACAGGCCGGTACGGCAATTATCAAGCTCACCTACAGGGGGATAATCTTCAAAAACCGGAGTACCCGGATAGCGGCATACCCGATAACCGCCAGGGCCAGGGCTATCGCTACCGCAACGGCAAGGTCCCGCTGGCCTGCCGTTTTCGCCAGCTTCTCCTTCGTAACCGCCAGTTCCTCTTTTGCCGCGGCGCCGTCCGCTTCCCGCCTGCCATGCTCCTCCGACAGGGCCGCGCTGATCTCCCGCTGCCGGGCAAGCTGGGCGTTCAGCCGCTCCGCGTCGGCCCCGGTGCGGGCAGCCTCCCCGGCCAGCGCCCCGGCCCCCTCCTGCGCCGCCGATACCTGCCGCAGGAGGGCGCTTTTATCCGCCTCCCCCAGGCTGGACCCCCGGATCATCCCCTCAAGGCCCGAAAGCTCCCCGGCTGTCCTGCCTGCCTGGCGGCCTATCCGGCCCACCCCCACCGCTATCTCCGCCCCGGTCACGGCGAGGTCGCCGCTGTTGACGGCTGCCTCCCGCTCGATTGCGCGGTAGGCGGCGTCACCGGAAAATACCGGTCCTGAATGGCACCCCAGGCAGAGGCAAGCAATAAACCAGCCAGCAATATAATAAAGTAAGCGCGGTTTTCCTTGCACATTATTCCCCCTTCTCAATACAGAGTTAAATGCCAATTTCTGCAAAAATTGGCTATTTTTGCCAATTAACTCCCTTGTTTTCAAGAGTTGGTATATTGACCTTTGGCTTGTATTCGGGAATTCCCTTCATAAAATGTTCTATCGTTTTTTTGAAAGGGCATTCACCATCTTGAAAACACATCCTGCATTTTGGATCGCATTGGGTGGTTCTGGGTAAATTCATAATTCCTTCCCGGGCTTTTTTAACCCGTACCGGCTTTCCTCGTCGAGTTCTTCCAGGATTTCCTTTGTGAAAGCCATTCCGGATCTCTCGACGATAACCGGTTTCTCATAAGGCTTCTTTTTGAAGGTTCCTTCTTTGCTTTCCGCCCGCGAACCGGCGTTTCCCGCCGCATTAGCCATTTGTTTTTTCCCCCGTGAAAAAAATATTGTCTACAAGGTCCGCATAGGCATTAATGGCTGTATTTCTGTCAATCGCGTCTTGTATGAGCCCAAAATAATATTCCTTAACCGCGGCAAACAGCGGCATAAAATTATAATCAATCCGGTAATTTAACTCTTGTATTTTGAACTTATTTTCTTCCAACAGCTTGATTTCATAACAGGCCAGTTCGCTGTAGAAAACAAGTTTTAGCAGGAAAAAGCCTATTTTATGTTTTTTAAATATTCTGACCTGTTCCCCGTTATGAGTTGATGTCCTGCACATCATGTGAAATTCATCTTCATATATTACAGAATACCTTTCGGATTGATATATTTCGGTATACTCGAATTTAATATTTGCCATCTTTTTTACTTCGAGAATTTTACTCCGCCTTGGCCCGTGAAGACAAATATCGTTCCAAAGCGTATTAACTATATAACAAAACGGCTTCCACTGTTTTTTCCGCCTGGAATGAACGGCGGCTGAATCCTGCCGCTGGTCCCTGATTTCTTTCCGGTACCTCTGGACTAAATTTGTTTCTTCTTCAGTAATCGGAAAATACATTTATCCCTCTAGCTCTTTTACAGCCGCGATAATATCCGGATTGTTATAGTCCAAACTTGGAAATTCCGATGAAGCCTTGCGCGGGCGGGGGATTGCGCGGGCGAAAATTCGCGCGTACAAAAACTTTGCGAGGGCGAAACTCCGCGTATGCAAAAAATTTGCAAAAGAAGAAATCCGCGCTCTCCGGAACCTGCGCGGGCGGGAAAGGCGGATAAGCACGAAAATATAAACCAAGGTGTAGCATATAAGATACACAATAGATGATACCAAA
>JAISCO010000202.1 GCA_031265535.1 Spirochaetaceae bacterium
TCGTTACGGTGAACGATTATCTTGCCGAGCGCGACGCTAATTGGATGCGTCCGGTGTATAATTATTTGGGTGTGAGTGTCGGGACGATACTATCGGATATGGACAATGAACGCCGCAAAGAAAATTATGCCTGCGATATAACTTACGGTACAAATAATGAATTCGGCTTTGATTATCTGCGCGATAATATGCAAGCCGGTTTTGACCGACGCGTTCAACGGGGGCATAATTTTTGTATTGTTGACGAAATCGATTCCATATTGATTGACGAGGCGCGTACGCCGCTGATAATTTCCGGCAGCGCCGAGGACGATACATTCAAGTTTGCCGAAGTTGATAAGATGCTCGGTACCTTAAAAGAAGTTCAAAAAAAAGAGAACGGTGAATATCCCGATGAAACTCAGGGCGAGGAATTAATAGGCGATTATAAATTAAATGAAAAAAATAAAAATATATCATTTACAAATGACGGCCTGGCGAAAATAGAAGATTTACTGCAAAAGCGCGGGCTTATCAAGGGGCAGATTGTTGACGAGGAAAATTTTGAGTATCTGCATTATTTTACACAGGCTCTGCGTTCCCATAAATTATTTCATATTGATGTTGATTATGTCGTGAAAGACGGCGAGGTGCAAATAGTAGATGAATTTACCGGACGTATTCTGCACGGCAGGCGTTATTCAGACGGGCTTCACCAGGCCATTGAAGCAAAAGAACATATAAGAATAAAACAGCGCAACCGCACGCTTGCGACAATTACTTTTCAAAATTATTTTAGGCTGTATAAAAAAATTTCAGGCATGACGGGAACCGCCGATACGGAATCGGTGGAGTTTAACAAAATTTATAATCTTGATGTTGTTGTTATTCCAACAAATGTTTCTGTCGCCCGCATTGATGAAAATGATCTTGTGTATTTAAACGAAAGTGATAAATTTGACGCCCTATGTACCGAAATAGCCGACGCGCATAAACGCGGTCAACCGGTTCTGGTAGGTACGGTGTCGATAGAAAAATCCGAAAAACTGTCTTCGCTGCTTACAAAACGCGGCGTAAGGCACGAGGTTCTGAACGCGAAAAATCATGCCCGCGAGGCGATGATTATAGCGGAAGCTGGAGAAAAAGGCTCGGTTACGATAGCGACAAACATGGCGGGGCGCGGTACGGATATAAAACTTGGCGGAAATCCTGAGCATCATGCGCGGAAAAAGGCGGGTATAGACGCGCCGCCTGAAAAAATTGCCGCCGTTTTGCAGGGCGAAATGGAAAAATGGAAAAAAAATTATGAAGAGGTTAAGTCGCTTGGCGGTCTTTATGTTATTGGCACAGAACGTCACGAAAGCCGCCGCATAGATAACCAGCTCCGTGGACGTTCCGGCAGGCAGGGGGATCCGGGACGGAGTAAATTTTTTATTTCAATGGATGATGACTTGATGCGTCTTTTCGGCGGCGAAAGAATGAAAAATATCATGACGCGCATTGGGATGGAAGCCGGCGAACCTATTTATCATCCGATGCTGAATAAAAGCATAGAACGGGCGCAAAAAAAAGTTGAGGAACGTAACTTTGAAATCCGCAAACATCTTTTGGAATATGATGATGTTTTGAATCAACAGCGCAAATTTATTTATGAACAGCGTGACGCGATTCTGACTGATGATAATCTCCAAAAGCGCGTGAATGACGCGGCGGAAGATATGGTTTCGCAAGTTATAGAAAATTATAAATTAGACGTTAAAAATGACGGCGAGGCGGCGTTGAAAGAACTTGCCGCGTATCTAAAAACAAAATTTAACTATACGCTGAATCCGGATATAAATAAATCTACCGCGCCGGAGCAGATTGAAAAAATTATTATTGAAGATTTGAAAGAAGATATTGACGAAAAAATTTCGCTGCTTGGTTTACAGGTTATGAATTCGTTTATCAGGATGCAATATTTGCAGCTTATCGACCGTATGTGGCTTGACCATCTTGAAAATATGGAAGCGCTGCGCGAGGCGGTGTATCTGCGGCACTATGCGCAAAAAAATCCGCTTACTGAATACAAACTTGAGGGTTTTAGCATTTTTGACAAGATGATTGACGCGATACGAACTGAAATTGCGTCAAGAACTCATCTTGTGCGCATATCGCAGGCGGACAACCGCGCGGTAAAGACGCGAAATGTCGCGATGTCGGCGAGTCATGGAAGCGTGGAGGCTTTTGGAACAGAAGCGGCTGCCGCGCGGAGTCAACCGGGCGGAAACAGTATTCAAGGCGAAGCTGTAACTGTTGTTCGCTCTCAGCCAAAGGTCGGACGTAACGATCCCTGCCCCTGCGGCAGCGGTAAAAAGTACAAGCACTGCCACGGTCGTTAAGCGCGCGAGTTACGCGGAAACTTATGAAGGCAGCAAGATTGCCCGGATCCCCACCAGTGGGTTTAAAGTCCGCTACGCGGCAGCATCCCGGCAGCAAACTTTACTCCGTGCCTTCAGTTCGAAGATAGCGTTTGGCATACGCGGCGCGTTTTTCACTCAATAACAAGTGATATTCATCGTCCATTTCTATAGCGGGAAAGGGGTTTGTAAAACCTTTGATTAACAGCCGGAAGGATGGCTGTTCTTCAAGCAGTTTAATGAACCTCCTCGCCGCATAGGCGCAAACAAGTTTGCGGCGGGGTATTAAACCAGACTTTGCGAATAAACTTATTTGGGATAATCTAAAATCTCTGCGGTTTCTTCTGGTTTGAGCAGCCCATCATCGCCGGGATAATCTGAAATCTCTGCGGTTTCTTCTGGTTTGAGCGGCCCATCATCGCTGGGATAATCTGAAATCTCTGCTGTTTCTTCTGGTTTGAGCAGTCCGCCATTGCTGGGATAATATAAAATATCTTCTGTTCCTTCTGCTTTGAATAGCCCATCATCGTTGGGGTCCGGGAAACGAAGTCCGAACATAATGCCCACACCGCCGATAAATGGAAAACCGCCCCGGGCATAAGGTTCAAGATAAAAACGGCTGCCCAGCCGAAAACGGGCGCCGAGTATTGCGCTGATTTCAGGATGCCCCCGTGTATCATGAACATCCGAACCGTTCATTACAGCCAAAACGCCTACGCCGGCTCCCATGAATAGTTCAATGCCGCCCGGACGCATTTCTTTGGGGGAAACAAAATAGAAGCGCAGAAACGTGGAAGCCTCTATCCCGGTAAACGCGGTTTTGTTGAAGAGGTCTGTCAATGTTGAACCGTTCTGTAAACTCCAATATCCTTGAAAGCTAAGCGCAAATAACCGGTTCAGACGGCTTTCCACAGCGAAAGCCGCGCCGTATCCCCCGCCTTCCACCAGGGAAACTGCGTTCACTTCGCCGCCCAGTCCCAGGGAAATTCCCCGGTACTGCGCGGCAAGCGGCGCGCCCGCGAAAGCCGCGTACAGGAGGATGAGTACGGTGGTCTTGTATGCGGCAAGATTCTTTACCCTAGCCCGGATTTCCGCAGACGCCTTTTCAAATGCGTTTGTCATTACCGCCATAAGCGGACTCCTGTTGCCCATTGCAGCCTTATGATATACGAAAAGTTGTCCGGGCCTGCGCATAGCTCCCGCAAGCCCGCTAGGCAGGGTTTTCGGGTATGGTGTCATCATACATTGTATTCAGTGGGTTGCTATTAAGAGTGGCCGTGCCGCCAAACTTGCGAAACGCCGCGCCCTCGCCGGTCTTAGCGGTGTTTTCGTTGCCATTTTCATCATTTTTACCGTAGATTATGCCGCCGGTCATAGTGAAGGTTCCGTTGTTGACATTCACCCCGCCGCCGCTGGTGCCAGCATCATTTTTGCTGAAGGTTCCCCCCGACATGTTGAAGTTTCCGGTCAGGAGACGCACACCGCCGCCACTGCTGGTAGCCTTATTGTCGCTGATGATTCCCCCCGACATATTAAAGGTTCCGTGAACACACAGCCCGCCACCGTCGGAGGTGGAGGTATTGCCGCTGATGGTTCCCCCCGACATATTAAAGGTTCCGCCGGACAAGACATACACCCCGCCGGCGTGGGTGGTGGTATTGCCGCTGATAGCTCCTTTCAAAAGTTCTACCGTACTGCCATTCTCGACATAAACAAGCGAGTCATTATTATTTTCTTTGCCTTCAAGAGTGGGACCGTCAATGATGAAGGTTTGGGTTGCCGCCGTCCGTATCAGATTGCCGTCGCTTGAGAGCTTTATCGTTTTGGTTCCGGTAAGCCATACCCCTTTGTAGTTTCCGGTGATGTTACTCCCGTCGATTACGCTTATTCCCGCCACCTCGAAACCGCCCACTATATTA
>JAISCO010000207.1 GCA_031265535.1 Spirochaetaceae bacterium
CCTTAAAGAAACCGATACTATAAAACCGCAGGATATAATTTCGATAAAGCCTCTTGTCGCGGCGGTAAAAGAATTTTTTGGTTCAAGCCAGTTGTCGCAGTTTATGGATCAGGTGAATCCGCTCGCCGAGCTTACTCACAAGCGCCGTCTTAACGCGCTGGGCCCCGGAGGACTTTCCCGCGACCGCGCCGGATTCGAGGTGCGCGATGTTCATTACACGCACTACGGCAGGATGTGCCCGATTGAAACGCCGGAAGGTCCGAATATCGGACTTATAGTTTCGCTTGCCAACTATACTAAAGTGAATGACTACGGTTTTCTGGAGACTCCCTACCGCAAAGTTTTGAACGGAAAGGTAACGACACAGGTTGAATATCTTTCCGCTATTGAAGAAGACAAGTACTACATAGCTCAGGCTTCCGCCAACTTGAATAAGGACGGCTCTTTTTCCGATGATCAGGTTTCATGCAGAAGGCAGGGGGATTATACCACGCGCGCGCCTGAAGATTTGCAGTACATGGACGTATCGCCCAAGCAGATAATTTCTGTTTCGGCAAGCCTTATTCCGTTTCTTGAACACGATGACGCAAACCGCGCCCTGATGGGTTCCAATATGCAGAGGCAGGCGGTGCCGCTGGTTTTTCCGGAAGCGCCGCGTGTCGGGACGGGCATGGAGGACAAGTGCGCCTACGATTCGGGCGTGCTGGTTAAAGCGCGGCGCGCCGGCCTCGTTAAGCGCGTTACGGCGGCGCTGATTGAGGTAACGCCGGATGAAGACGCCAAGGCGGTAGACCTGTATCCTCTTATAAAATTTCAGCGTACAAATCAGGATACTTGCTACAATCAGCGTCCCATTGTGACGGAGGGCGATAAAATTACGGAAGGGCAGGTGATCGCGGACGGGCCTGCCACCGATAACGGTGAGCTTGCGCTTGGCCGCAATGTGCTTGTCGGCTTTATGCCGTGGAACGGATACAATTATGAAGATTCTATCCTTATTTCCCAAAGGGTTGTAAAGGACGATCTATTTACGTCTATACACATCAAGGAATTTATAACCGAGGTACGGGAGACAAAGCTGGGGCCGGAAAAGATAACTCGTGATATTCCTAACGCAAGCGAAAAGAGTCTTGACAATCTGGACGCTGAGGGAATTATATGCGTTGGCGCAAAGGTGCGGGACGGCGATATTCTGATTGGTAAGGTTACGCCGAAAAGCGAAACCGAGACTACGCCGGAATTCAAATTGTTAAATTCGATTTTCGGCGAAAAGGCAAAAGAGGTGCGTGATTCATCCTTGCGGGCGCCGCACGGTGTTGACGGCACGGTGATAGATATTCAGCGTCTGCGCCGGGGGGAGGGCGATGACTTAAACCCGGGTGTTGACGAGATGGTAAAAGTGCTGATTGCCGCCAAACGAAAACTCCGTGAAGGCGACAAAATGGCTGGGCGGCACGGCAACAAGGGTGTTGTTGCCCGTATTTTGCCGGAAGAAGATATGCCGTTCATGGAAGACGGTACGCCGCTTGACCTGTGTTTGACGCCGCTTGGTGTACCAAGCCGCATGAACATAGGGCAGCTGCTTGAGACGGAACTTGGCTGGGCCGGCGTTAAACTGAATGAATGGTACTCCGCGCCTGTGTTCCAATCGCCCTCCACCGGGCAGATTGAGGAAAAGCTGAAAGAGGCTAAACTTCCGCCCAACTCGAAGGCGATGCTGCGGGACGGGCGCACAGGCGAACCCTTTATCAATCCGATATTCTGCGGCGTGATATACTTTCTTAAACTGCACCACCTTGTCGATGATAAAATGCACGCCCGCTCTACCGGCCCCTACTCTCTTGTGACTCAGCAGCCCTTGGGCGGCAAAGCGCAGTTCGGCGGACAGCGGCTAGGCGAGATGGAAGTTTGGGCGCTGGAGGCTTACGGCGCGGCAAATACTTTGCAGGAACTTTTAACGATAAAATCGGACGATATGACAGGGCGTTCAAAAATTTACGAAGCGATAGTAAAGGGTGAGCCTTCAACGACAGCCGGTATCCCTGAATCTTTTAATGTTTTGGTGCAGGAACTTCGCGGACTTGCGCTTGATATGACTATATACGATGAAAAAAACAAGCAGATACCGCTTACCGAGCGCGATGAAGAATTGATTGCCCGGGCCGGATCGAATTTCTAAGAAAGCTAAGGAGGGTAGGGTTAGTATGCGCGATATTCAGGATTTTAATTCAATAAAAATAAAACTGGCTTCGTCGGAAATGATCAGAAACTGGTCTTACGGCGAGGTTAAGAAACCGGAAACTATAAATTACCGGACGCTGCGTCCCGAAAAGGACGGTCTATTTTGCGAGCGTATATTCGGCACAACGAAAGAATGGGAATGTTACTGCGGGAAGTTTAAGTCCATACGCTTTAAAGGCGTAATTTGCGACCGCTGCGGAGTTGAGGTAACGCATTTTAAGGTAAGACGGGAACGTATGGGGCATATAGAGCTTGCCGCGCCGGTCTCTCATATTTGGTACTATCGCTCGGTGCCGAGCCGCATTGGTCTTTTACTCGATATTCCGATGAATCAACTGCGTTCCGTGTTGTATTACGAAAAATATATCGTGCTTGATCCGGGTGATACCGACCTCAAAAAGATTCAGATCCTGAGCGAGGATGAGTACTATGACGCCCAGGAACGCCACCCTAACGGATTTAACGCGTCTATGGGCGCGGAGGCTATCAAAACTTTGCTTGAAGAAGTCGACCTGGATACGCTTGCGACAGAACTTCGCGCGAAAATGATAGAAAAAGGCCCAAAAAGTGACAAACGTCTGCTAAAACGTATCGATATTGTGGAAAGTTTTCGCGCTTCGCAGAACAAGCCGGAGTGGATGATACTTGATGTCATACCGGTCATTCCGCCGGAACTGCGTCCTATGGTTCAGCTTGACGGCGGGCGTTTTGCTACAAGCGATTTGAACGACTTGTACCGCCGCGTGATAAGCCGCAACAACAGGCTTAAACGGCTAATCTCTTTGAACGCGCCCGACATAATAATCAGGAATGAAAAGCGTATGCTGCAAGAGGCGGTTGACGCGCTTTTTGACAATTCCAAGAAAAAGCGTGTAATAAAAGGCGCTTCTAATCGTCCGCTCAAGTCTATTTCCGATATGCTAAAGGGTAAACAGGGGCGTTTCAGGCAGAATTTGCTCGGCAAACGTGTTGATTATTCGGGACGTTCCGTAATAACCGTAGGCCCCGATCTTAAAATGTGGCAATGCGGACTGCCGGTCAAGATGGCGCTTGAACTTTTTAAGCCGTTCATCATGAAAAAACTGGTTGATAAAGAGATGGCGGGTAATATCAAGAAGGCCAAAATGCATGTTGAGCAGGAAAGGCCGGAAGTTTTTGCGATTTTGGACGAGGTGGTAAAGGAACATCCTGTAATGCTGAACCGCGCCCCAACGCTGCACCGGCTTGGTATACAGGCTTTTGAGCCGGTTTTGGTCGAGGGCAAGGCTATAAAACTGAACCCGCTGGTCTGCCACGCCTTTAACGCCGACTTTGACGGCGACCAGATGGCTGTACACGTGCCCCTCACGCAGGCGGCTCAGATGGAATGTTGGACGCTTATGCTGTCGGCCCGGAACTTGTTGAACCCGGCAAACGGCAAAACGGTGGTATTCCCTTCTCAGGACATGGTGCTTGGCATTAACTTTCTTTCACGAATAAAGCCGAAAGCCAAAGGAACCGGTAAATACTACTCTTCGTTTGAAGAAATTCTGATGGCGGTGGACGCTAAATCCCTTGAATGGGG
>JAISCO010000355.1 GCA_031265535.1 Spirochaetaceae bacterium
CGCATAACTAAAAACTTTGAAGCCATAATTAAGGAGAAAAAAATGGCAAAAATTAATGTTATAAAAACGTTTTCCGTTGCGGCGTTTTGCGCCGCGCTGCTTGCCGGCTGCGCGACAAGAACTGCGGACATAATAACGTATGATTCCGCGTCGCTGTCAAATGTAATCAGGGTTACGGACAACCGTTTCCGGAAAGACGCCGTCCGCGTTTCACCCGACGGATCGAAAATACTGTACTGCGAAGCAAACGTTACGAGTGTTGACGCCGCTGTTTCGTTTGACCAGTTTTCAGTCATGCTGCTAAGGGACGCGAACCTGCCGTCAAAAACGCCGGTTGTAACAGACCCGTCATTCGGACCTGTCTGGTACGATGACAACGCCGGGTTTATCTATGTGGTGTACGAAGGCGGATCGAGCAAGCTGGTAAAATCGAATATCACCGGAGGCGGAAAAACATACATCACCCGAAACTCTATAGGAGACTACGACAGCCGTCCCAGCATAAAGGGGCATGATATTTTGTGCGAGACCGGAATTAACGGCGTAAGGCATCTGGTACGCCTAAAGGACGACGGTTCGGAAGTTACAATACTTGGAGAAGGCAACTCGCCAAGCTGGCATCCTACAGAAAATAAGTTTGTGTTTATCAAAGACGGCAGCGTGTGCGAAATGAATTTGGCGAACAACCAGATGACGCAGATATATTCGGCGGCTACGGACAAAAATCGGAACATTATAGAATCCTGTTTACAGCCAAGTTATTCGCGAGACGGCAAATATATACTGTTCGCGAAAGGGGCGAACACTTTTATCACCGCCACAACAAAAACATTTCTTAGTTCAATTAAAAGCATGTTTACGAAAAGAAGAGTGGAAACAGAGCGGCAGCATTTGTTTTTGATGAACGCGAATGGTACCGGACTGACCCAGCTTACGAGCGGAAATGTGGATGTATTCTCGCCTTCGTGGGGTATAGATAACGAAATATTTTTTGTCGCCAATGTCCAGAACGCCACTGAAATATGGAAAGCTCGCTTGTCGGTAATAAATTAAAAGACCGCCCGCCCGCCCGCCAGCGGGTTCTCATGCGCTCCGCGCCGGCATACCGAAAACGGTCTTTACTTCGTGCCGTCGGGTCCGAAAAAAGCGCTTTGCATACGCGGCTGCCGGCGGGTTCTGATGCGCTCCGCGCCGGCATACCGGAAACGGTCTTTACTTCGTGCCGTCGGGTCCGAAAAAAGCGCTTTGCATACGCGGCTGCCGGCGGGTTTCCATATACAAAGTTTTTTTAAGAATTTGGGCGCATTTTTTGCATCGCAAAAACCACTGTCCACTTTTAATTGTTAATGAGTGGAGACAAAACAGTGCGGTGCACTGTTTTGCCTGACGTTTTGCCGCCTGCTTTGCCTTATAAGGAAGGGTAAGTGCGGTGCACTGTTTTGCCGCCTGCTTTTACCCTATAAGGAAGGAAGGAATAGACCGGAATGTTCGCCAACTTTCGTTGGCGCGCGCAGCGGAATGAGGACTATGGAGCGCGGCCTGTAAGCGGCATGTAACAGTAAGTTTTTGGGGCCTACGCCATGCTGCCACATACTCACACACGCTCACTGAGAAAGCGTGCCGTTTTTGGGCGGGGGGAGCCGCGACAAAAAATTTATCATAAACTTCAAAAATTTAACGGTTTGGGACTGATGCGCTTCCCCTCTTCATTCCTCATTGTTAACTGTTAACTGTTAACTGTTAACTGTTAATTGCTAACTGTTAATTGCTAACTGTTTTTAGTACACAGTTTGCGGCAAGAATCTCAGAGTTATACCTTCGTTTGGGCTGCCGGTGTATAATTCAAGTCCGTTGTTTATGATTTCCCAGCGGACGGCGCGCTGCAAATACCAATAGTATTCATTTTCCATTAGACCGCCTATGTTGATGTCGGCCGCCATGAGTGTGCTTATTATGGGGCGCAGTCGAAAATCATGGCCGTGTATAAATTCATAGGTGCTAAAATAGCGGTTGGGCGCCGCCTTACCATTGACGCCTTCCTCCGTAAATTGAAGAATAAAAATATCGCCTAAGCCGTTATCCGCCATAGCCTGTCTGTTAAGCTCTGATCTGCCATAGCTTATTTGTATTTCATAAAGTTCCCATACAATATTTTCAATTTCGCTAAAACTAACGGGGGCAACTTGAGCGTCCCGTTCTTCCACAACGACAATCTCCTCAACAATAATTTTTTCGCCGGTATTTTTGGGAAGCGCTACGCAGTTAAAAAGGAAAAATGCCGCCAGCATCATTGGAAAATACTTATATATTTTAATACGCTTATGCATACTTTTAGTATAACATTCCGGTGTCCGCTGCAACAAGCAGTATATCGGAGCGCGCAGCAATTCCGATTTCAAAACGAAAACCAGCGCCAACACGGATGTTCCCCGCAAAGAGGTAAAAAGTAAAAATGAACAATTAGCAATTAGCAATGAGAGCGGGCGCGTATGCAAAGCACCCTTGCCTTACCGCTATTCTTGACCCACAGAATTTTTTAACCGCAAAGTCGAAAAAGTCGAAGAAGTTTTCACTCAAACTACTCAAAACTTGAGTCGTTTTAGCCATTCTTTCTGGGAAATTTGGCGCTTCTACCCTTTTTTCCTTCCTTCTTTTACTTTTTTGACTTATTTGACTTCGTGGTAAATCTTCCTTTACAGCACAGTGTAATCATGCCTCGAGTTGTGGGTCAAGTTTAGAGCAGGGAAGGGGGGTAAGGGGGGGTTGTTAGGGGGGGAAAGGGGGGAAACCGTAACGTACCCCGACTGGAGCGACCGTCCCCCCTCCTTGTCCCCATATTTCCTGTTCTTCACTTACCGGCGGCTGTCTGGAAGCGGCAAGCCGTCTGGCTGACCGTAGGGAAGTCTGGCGGCTTGCCGCTTTGCTGGGAGTGTTCTGTGGGTAGGGGTGCGCCGTCTGACCGACCGTAGGGAGGGCTGGCGGCGCTTCTTTGTTGTGTTGGTTTTTAATTCATTGTGCTTTTCCTGAATGGTTTTTGTTTTTTTCCGAAAGAATATTTTTTGTTTGTGGTATTTTTTCTGTGCTTGTTTTGTTTTGCGGTTTTGATAAAAAATGTTTTTTATTATTCGCTTGCCGCCGCCGTGATTTTGTTTTTGAAAATTAAATGCGTGTTTTTGCGATAGCGGGGTTTTAAGGGGGGTGTTTGGTATAAAACGTAAATTGATACGGAAAGTGGTGTATCGGCGCTGTAGCGGGCTTCCTCGCGCCTTCTGAGGGGTTTTATTTTGAGGTGGTATATCGTGTTTTTGGATGTTTTGTTTGCGGCTGTTTTGTTCCTGATAGCATTTCTGATAGCAATATAATTTATGTTTTGGTATTAAATGGTATTACTTGGTGTGTGCCGATATTATTTTTCTGTTGACTAAATCTTTATTATATAATAAGATATATAAATAAATACTGCTTGGGATAAGTTGTTATCAGTTGGGGTGTATATCAGGACTGTTTACGCGCCCCAGCTGCGCTGGGGACGCCGCCGGTAGGCGGTTCGGCCTCCGCAACGGCTCTGGTCTCGCGATGCCCCATTCCCACGCCTCACTCCACCCACATTTGGACGGCACGAAACCCTGCGGGTTTCTTTATAGTGCCGCCCAAACGTCGCAGACAGCCGGAATGTTATGCGACATAAAATCTGGACCAGTTCATGAACAGCGGCATCTGTGCCGCTGCTTCGAAAGACCGTCCGCAGTTTTATGAAAGCTAGGCGGGGGGATTGACTTCTTTCAAAAAACAGGTATAATTTACTCATTATGAATACAATTGACAACATATTTTTTTCAGTTAGCCGCTGTTCGGCTACCCCCCCCCCCCCCCGAAATTACCCGCGGAATGACTTTCTAAGATACCGGAAAGTATGCAAGCGGTTTAGCGCCGTTTTCCCGTTATATCACGCTAAAAACCGCGGCGTTTGCCGCGGCGCGGTTCCGGTATTTGGAAATTGTCCCCAGAAAAACAATTCAGGAGACAGCCGCCATGCTTAGCGAAAAATTGTCAAATTTGAAAAAACGGATATATAAGGGGGTTTTGTTTTTTTATATCAGGGCTTCATCGTGGAAAAGACTCAAACCCAGAAAAATATTACGGTTCGAAACAGACATTGTTTCACACTGTAATTTGAACTGTACCGGGTGTAATCATTTTTCGCCGCTGTGCAAAGAAGAATTTGTCGATGTCAACAGTTTGGCGCGGGATTTCGCCAGATTATCGGAATTGACAAAACGCAAGACAGAAAACATCGATATAATGGGCGGCGAACCCTTACTGCACCCGGAAATTACAAAAATTATAGAACTTGGAAGAAAGTATTTTGACGGCCCCATAAATATAGTTACAAATGGAATCCTGCTGCCAAAAATGAACGAAGACTTTTGGCTCGCCTGCAAGAACAATAATATAAAAATAATTGTTACAAGCTATCCGGTCAGACTCGACAGAAAAACAATTAAGAAAACGGCAAAAGAATACGGCGTAAAGATTAAAATCCGCGTACAACTGAATAATATTCATACATGGTGCAGACTGCCGAAAGACTTAAACGGCAGGCAGGATATAAACAAACAATTAAAAAACTGCCTTGTCGCGAACTTTTGTATTTTTTTACGTGACGGAAAACTTTCAACCTGCTGCCTGCCGCTGTTGATAGAAAGATTTAACAAGTATTTTAACAAAAATATAGAAAGTTCTGTTAAAGATTATATCGATATTTATAAAGCAAAAAATATTGACGAAATATTAAACTTTCTGTGCAGGCCCATACCATTTTGCCGTTACTGTAAATTGCTCGATTGGGAAGTAGGCATAGACTGGAGCATATCAAAAAAAGAAATACACGAATGGTTTGACCTTTAAGCCCAGCAGTTTTACTTTTAGCGCTAAAAGTAACCCGCCAGCGGGTTTCACATGCGCTCCGCGCCGGCATACCGAAAGCAAGCTTTACTCTGTGCCTTAGGGGTTGAAAAGGGCGGTTTGCATACGCGGCTGAAGGCATTGCTCATTGATAATTGCTCACTGCTAACTGCTCACTGTTAACTGTTAATGGGCGGGGGTAGCGGAAAAGCGTTTTTGTGAATACAAAAACCTTTGGAGTGAGGGGGAGCAGCGTCGAAAAAGTTCATAATATTACCTCAGAATTTTAACGGTTTAGGATAAATGCGCTTCCCCTTTTTATTTGAAACCGCTCAACTGCTAACTGTTAACTGCTCACTTCTCCTTTTTACCATAAATTTTCTAAAAGTATAATTGCTGCCATAAGCCGTTTCACATCGCCAACGCGCCTCCCCGTTCATGGCGTTTGCGATGAAACCGGTTTACAAAAAATCAGCCTAAGGATGAGCTTTTTCGATTAAACCCAAGGTTTACCGCGAAGCGCGGCAAACCTTATGCATCACCTCTTTTTAAGTTTAACCAATAGCGTTTGTGCCTGTTTCACCAGTGCGTATACGGATTGCTTCTTCCACCGGCAGAACAAATATCTTGCCGTCCCCGATTTCGCCGGAACGCGCGCCCCTGATTATCGCGTCAATGGTCGGTT
Source organism: Spirochaetaceae bacterium (assembly GCA_031265535.1). Classification (GTDB taxonomy): domain Bacteria; phylum Spirochaetota; class Spirochaetia; order Treponematales; family Breznakiellaceae; genus JAIRMY01. The sequence continues at coordinate 5,591 of JAISCO010000355.1, forward strand.
TAACAAAATTATCGTTTACCGCGATTTCAATACGCACTTTTTTTAACAAGTTTACCTCTATTTCGACACCGCGGTAATGTTCCGTGTATCCTTTTTGCTGACCGCAGCCCAGCGCGTTGGTTATCGAAAGTTTATAAACATCCGTTTTGTACAATTCCTGCTTAACGTCATTCAAAGCGTGGGGCTGAATATAAGCGATAATTAATTTCATCTTTGTCTCCTACATATTGCTGAAAATCTGGAAACCCGCGTAGGCGTCCGCTTTGTGCTCGTTAATATCGAGCCCCTGAAGTTCTTCCTTCTGACTTACACGCAGACCGACGCAGGCTTTTATCAATAGAAATAGTATAAGACTTGTAAGAGCCGCCCACGCCCCAACGCTTACAATGCCAAGCGCCTGAATGCCAAGTTGAGCCGCGCCGCCGCCGTGCAGCAGGCCGATTGCCGTTCCCTCAACATTGCCCCAGATGCCGACAGCCAGCGTACCCCAGATGCCGCAGCTAAGGTGAACGGAAGAAGCTCCCACAGGATCGTCGATTTTGAGAACCTTGTCGATGAATTCAACGGAAAGCACGACAATTATTCCGCCTATAAGACCGATTGCAATGGATGCCGCCGGCGAAACTATACTGCAAGGCGCGGTTATCGAGACTAAACCGGCGAGCGCGCCGTTCATCGACATAGAAACGTCAGGTTTTTTGAACCAAATCCACGATGTAGACAGCGCTCCGATAGCGCCCGATGCCGCCGCCAGCGTAGTAGTAACACAGACGCGGGCAATGTCGGGGCTTGAGCCGGAAAGCGTGGAAGCGCCGTTAAAACCGTACCAGCCGAACCAAAGCAGAAATACGCCTGTCATCGCCAGCGGCATACTGTGTCCGGGGAAAGCCTTTATTAAGGTCTTGCCGTCAGGCCCCTTGGTATATTTTCCGGTACGCGGGCCTAAAACCAGCGCCCCCATCAAGGCTGCCCAACCGCCGACCGAGTGGACCACGGTAGAACCGGCAAAATCATGGAAACCAAGTTTAGCGAGCCAGCCGCCGCCCCATATCCAGTGTCCGGAAATGGGGTATATCGCCGCGGAGATGAAGCAGGTATAAATAAGGTATGATTTGAACTGCGTCCGTTCCGCCATCGCGCCGGAAACGATGGTTGCCGATGTCGCGGCAAATACCACCTGAAAGAACCAGTCGCGGTAGTAAATTGGATCGTCCATGACATTTTTGAAGAAATCCGACGCTCCTATAAGCCCGCCAAAAGCGTCCGCGCCGTACATCAATCCCCAGCCGATTGCCCAGTAAATAATTGCGCCTATACAGAAGTCCATCAGATTTTTCATAACGATATTCGCCGCGTTTTTTGCGCGTGTAAGACCTGTCTCCAACAAGGCGAAACCCGTCTGCATGACAAACACGAGCGAAGCGCCCAGGAATAGCCAAATCATGTCCAGCGCCTTTTCTGTTGTCCACTCATCCTGCGCAAAAACAGAAACTGCCGCGGCCAGCCCTATCGATACCGCCGCGATTATTTTTTTCTTTCGCATTTTCCCTCCTAATGGGTAAAGCATTTGTTTGTTAAGAGAGAGTAAAGCAGAAAGTGTGCCAATCTACAGGGATTCCGATTTCAAAACGAAAATCAGCGCCACACGGATGGCCCCCGCAAAGAGGTAAAAAGTAAAAGGTAAAAAGGAAATTAGCAATGGAAGAGGCGGCACAAGCGTAATTTGCGAAGCATACTGAAGCAAATTGGAGCGGGAAACACTATTTTTACAGAGCAAAAATGCGCCCAAAATCAAAAAAGTGCTGCTAAAACTATATCAAATCCGGGATTTTCCCGAAATCGGAATTGCCGGCCAATCTGCTGCGGGGATGGGATTTTAGGAAAAATTTAGCATGGAGCGGCGCTTAACCGGCATTTACCCACGATAAAAATGTTACACGAGTGTTGGCGGCGTGCTCAAATCTTGAATTTATATTACAATCATGTATGAGTTTTTATAAAAGATACATAATTGTAGGATTTATAATCGGTCATTTTGTACGAAAGCGGCTTGCCGCGAATGAAGCCCATATCGTTTATTGCTAATTGCTAATTGCCAATCGCCGTTTTCGTACCTGACGGCATGGAGTGAAGGCTGCTTTGGGTATGCAGGCGCGGAGCGCATGGGAACCCGCTGGCGGGCTGGTGGGGGGTTGACAGGGAATAAATTATGTAATATGATGAAAAGAGTTAGGGTTTTGTTTTGAGAGTTTTGCATTTTACTACAGATAATGTTCGCGCGGGTTTAAAGTCTGACAAATATATTCCGTTCTATTTCGCTTTTCTTTTAAATACCCTGAAATTTTGCATCCAAACGCTTATGGCAGCATTTTTTTGCTGTAATAAGGAGGAGTCGCCTGTTTTTTACAGGCGTGTATATTAGCGCACCCGGACGCTGCGGGCGCTTTGCCCGCTTCCGGGATAAGGAATTTTTTAATGGGTAATAAACTCTATGTAGGCAACCTCTCGTATCATACCACAGAGGATGGGCTTCGTAACTATTTTTCCAATTTTGGCAACGTAACGTCAGTTAAGGTCATTTTTGATCGCGAATCCGGAAATTCAAAAGGCTTTGGCTTTGTTGAAATGAGCAATGACGCTGAAGCCGATGCGGCCATTGAAGGGACAAACGGCAAAGATCTTGACGGTCGTCAGATCCGCGTCAATATCGCAATGGATAAGCCGCGCCGCGACCGCCCTTCCGGCGGCGGCGGGTACAATAACTGGTAAGCGCGTTACTTAATCTTAGGTAAAATATCCCTTCGCCTTTAACAGCTCAGCATTAAGGATGCCGCCGCCGGCGGCGCCGCGTATAGTGTTATGCGAAAGCCCTACAAAACGAAGGTCAAACACAGGGCAGGGGCGTATGCGTCCAACGCTTACCGCCATGCCTTTATGTATGTCCCTATCTTTGTTGGGCTGCGGTCTGTTCCCCTCATTGTGAACGATGATTGCTTGTTCAGGCGCGAAGGGTAATTTTAGCTCTTGCGGCAGCGCTCGGAACGCCGCCCAAATTTGTTTAACCTGTTCTGTGGAAGGCTTTTTTGCTCCGAATTCCACGCTGACGGCAGCTGTATGCCCGTTGGTCACCGGAACACGATTACAATGGGCGCTGATAAGCGGCGCATCGGCCTTTTTTATCTTGCCGTTTTCAATACTTCCAAGTATTTTTAAGGGTTCCATCTCCGACTTTTCTTCTTCGCCGCCTATATACGGCACTATATTGTCTATAACGTCAAGGCTAGGCACGCCGGGATAACCAGCGCCGGAGACTGCCTGCATCGTTGTTACTATCATACGCTTAATCTCGTAACCGGACTGTAGCAGTGCCCAAACCGGCGTCATATAACTCTGAATCGAGCAGTTAGGTTTAACCGCGATAAAACCTTTCTTCCAGCCTCGCGCGGCTTGCTGTAAAGGGATAATATCGGCATGATCGGGATTTACCTCCGCAATCAGCATAGGCACATCATCCGTCCACCGGTTTGCCGAAGCGTTTGACACGACAGGGATTCCGGCGGAGGCATAATTATCTTCCAGAGTTAGTATATCTTCTTTGTTCATCTCCAGGGCGGAAAACACAAACGCCAAATCCCCATGGGATGCCGCCGCCGCCGCGCGTGTAACGTCATTAGCGTCCTCTATGACCAAATTCGCAACGGAGGGATGATACGTTTTTGGCAGGAGCCAGCGTCCGGCCGTTGCTTCGCCATATTTTTTTCCGGCGCTGCGTGAAGACGCCGCGACATAGCTGACTTCAAACCACGGATGTTCCGCAAGCAGGGCAATATAGTTTTGCCCCACCATACCGGTAGCTCCAAGAATTCCAACAGGTATCTTTTTCATAAAACAACTCCTTTAACATACGGGCGTCTCTAAAACCGGATTTTTTTCGAGGCCCGCGCGGTTTTTTAGACCAAACCCCCGCGAAACGCGAGTTTTTTAACAGGCGAACTCTAACCTAAAGTTTTTAGGAGCCGCCATATAGTACCGCGTTTACAAGCATATTTATTCGCAGTGGGGTCTAATACCCCGCCCTTCAGGGCGGGGAGGTTCATCAATCATAACAATGTTAAAATAAAAAAGATATACCATTTGCCATGGAGGCACATGCGCTCCGCGCCGGTATTCCGAAAGCGGCCCTTACTTTGTGCCGTCGGGTACGAAAACGGCGGTTGGCATACGCGCCTGTCAGCCCCACCAGTGGGTTTAAATGCGCTCCGCGCCGGCATACCCAAAGCGGGCTTCACTCCGTGCCTTAGGGTTTGAAAATAGCGGTTGGCATACGCGCCTGTCAGTGGGTTTAAATGCCAGACTGTGTAAAAACTCAAAAAATCGAAATTATACCGCTATATATAGTTGTATAATGCCATATAATAAAGAAAATAACACTATATATGGAAGCGGCAATGACTTTTGACACAGCCTGATGCGCTCCGCGCTAGCAGCTTCCCGCCGCAAACTTGTTTGCGCCGTTGGGCGGGACACGGCGTTCAGTCCGTAAACTGTCTGTCAGCGGTTGCTTGAATCGCCTGAGCTGAGAAGAGGACTCCGTAAAAGAGAAAAGCGTCTGCCGCTCGCCGGACTAACGTGAAAATTCATCAAGCTGTTATACAAAGGGTAAAAAAAAGGCCGGCTTTCGCCGACCCTGCCCTTGAGGCAATCGACTGTATAGTGATTTGGGAGGGGAACTATACTGCCGATATTAAATATTCGGCATTTTTACGCATAGACTTTAGCGTTTTTTTCTATTTTTATTCGCTGTGGGGTTTAATACTCCAGCAGTTTACTTTTTGTCAAGTCTACTGTCCTCTCTCCACTGTTAATGGGTGGGGGTAGCACACAAAACAGTGCGGTGCACTGTTTTGCCTGACGTTTTGCCGCTTGCTTTACCCTATAAGGAAGGATAGTGCGGTGCACTGTTTTGCCTGACGTTTTGCCGCCTGCTTTACCCTATAAGAAGGGACAAGACCGCAAAAGCAAAAACCTTTGTAGCGCGGCCTTTAAGCGGCATGTAACAGTAAGTTTTTGGGGCCTACGCCATGCTGCATTATACCATGCACACGCTCACTAGTTCGCGTGCCGTTTTTTGGGCGGGGGGAGCCGTAACAAAGAGTTTATCATAGACCTCAAAATTTTTGCGCGTTGGATAAATGCGCTTCCCCCCTTTGTAAGAGGTCATTGCTCACTCTTCATTGCTAATTGCAACTGTTAACTGCTCATTCCTCATTCCTAATGTTCCTTTTTACTTCTTACTTCTTACTTTGTCCCCCTCTTCCTTTTTCCTTTTTATTTTTATATGCTTTTCTTTAGGAAACGTCATGATAAAAATCAGTGAAACCGATGATGTGATAGACATCTGCATGGACAACGTGTTCAAGGCGGTGTTCACGAAAAACACCCCCGAATCCAAGAGCGCTCTGTCAAAGCTGCTGTCGGCGGTCATAGGCTTCGAAGTAACCGTAACCGCCATCACCGCAAACGAGCCGCCCATAGACCCGCCAGCGGGTTTCACCCTCGCGTTTACTCCGATAAGGGCGTTGTTTTCCATGTATAGGCTTTCACTATCCGCGACAGGCAGATACG
>JAISCO010000110.1 GCA_031265535.1 Spirochaetaceae bacterium
AAACGTGCTCCCAGTGACGGTCCGCCTGGAGTAAAGACTATTTGGTTAGGGTTAATGAAACTCTACATCCTTCTGGCATACAGGAAGTACCTCTCATGAATCTGTGGGTCAAGTGTAGACCAGGAGGGGGGGGGGGGGGCACTTTTAGAAAATTTATGGTAAAAAGGAACGGTTAATAATGAGCAATTAACAGTTGAATCGGTTTCAAATAAAAAGGGGAAGCGCAGTACACAAGGAAAAGGTAAAAGGGAAAAAGTAAAAATGAATTTCTTACCTCTTACTTCTTAACAAAAGGGGGAAGCGCATTTATCCTAAACCGTTAAATTTTTGAAGTTTATGACAATTTTTTAGTCACTGCGCGGCAACATAGTTGCCGACCACTCGCTCCAAAGGTTTTTGCTTTTGCGGTCTTGTCCTTTCTTATAGGGTAAAGCAGGCGGCAAATGCGCAAACAAGTTTGCGTCAGGCAAAACAGTGCACCGCACTGTTTTGTGCTACCCCCACCCATTAACAATTAAAAGTGGTCAGTGGATAGTGGAGCGGAAAGCAAATAGAATCACTATATAGTGCTAAAAGTAAAACTGCTGGAAAAAAAGGGCCGGGGGCGCTAAATTGCCAACAAAGAATGGCTAAAACAGCTCAAGTTTTGAGCAATTTGAATGAAAACTTATTCGACTTCTTCGACTTAGCGGTTTATTCGCAAAGTCTGGTTTAATACCCCGCCGCAGAGAGCAGCTTCATTAGGGGCGGCATTCGATGGTAATGTGGAAATATGTACCGGGAAATGTATGCGGGGGCGCTATGATTTTTTTTATTTTGGGCGCTGCCTGTATACTGTGTTTTTTTGCGCTGCCGCTTAGGTTTGATATACAGGGTGAAAATGTTTTGCGTATTCGCGTTCATTACCTTTGTTTTAGCTTCAATTTTAACGGTTTGTTGAAGAAAAGGACGCGGAAACATTTTGTGTTGGAAGATTTTACTAAAAATCTTGGAATGTGTGTTTCTTTCGTGCGGCATCCTATGCGAGTTATGCGTTTTCGCCTAAAAGTGCTTTTTTCAACCGGAGACGCGGCAGAAACAGCGTTGCTGCATGGTTTTCTTTGTGCGTTTTTTCGTGCCTTATATCCGCGTATTAGTGCCTGTAAGCCTGAAATTATTCTGTCGCCTTGCTTTTCGTCCTATGATAAGCTGTCTATTGATTGCGATATAAGTTTTTCGCTTCCCATGCTCATGTTTTTAGCAAGAGCCTGCTCCCCGCGCTAAGAGCGTCCTCCTTCTTCATTGTTCCTTCTTCCCTTTTCTGTTTGTCCGCTGATTGCGCCATAAATGGCGACTGATTACGCGAATTACGCCCGCTCCGATCAGTTTAGCGCCGATTCCTCATTCCTCATTGCTAATTGTTAATTGTTAATTTTACTTCATTGACGATTTCGCGCAATTTTTGGTATATTATAACTGTACGGTTTATAAACTGTGAATCTCATTTATAGGGGCGCTTTATGAAAAATACACAAGAAAGCCGGGGCGGACATTCCGCGGTATTTTCGTTTTTATTTCTTAGGTACACGGCTAAGACGGGGGGGGGGGGGGTAGTTTTTAACGTTCTCCCAAGGGCGGCGGCGATAGCTGTGTTAGCCGCGGCGCTCGTTTTCGCGGGCTGCGGATTAGGCCGTCAGCCGGAAGAATATATGCTTGAAAACCCGCAAGAAATTGAAAGCCCAAACAAAATTACGATTAGTCCCAATGAAGTGTTCGTAGCGCCGGGCGGTAAGTATTCGTCTTTTAAAGTAGCGCCCGCCAATGGGGGCGTAAGCTGGTATATCATAGGTCAGGATCAAGAACAAACCAGTACGCACTTTGCGAAGAGCGTTCTGGATGTGGACGAGGGAGAGACCGCAAGCTCCCTGACCGTTTACGCAAGGTTAAGCGCCGACACGAGCATAAAAAGCAATGAAGTAACTGTTCACATAACGACCCCCCTCGTCCACCTGAGGCTGTATGTGAGTTCCAACGGTAACGACACCAGCGGCGTTGGAACAGAGGCCAAGCCTTTCGCGACAATAGGGAAGGCGCTGGAAAAAGTGGCGACGATTTATGCCGATTCCAGTAATCCCTGGCCGTTAATAGAGGGAGAGGGGGCGACGGAGAAAAAATCTGCCGAAATCATTCTGCTGGGCCCGGTAACGTCAGCGTCATCAGCCACATTAGCCGGGAATTATCCGCCCCTTACCCTGCGCGCCAAGACATCCAACCCCAGTGGGGGAGACCTAATCCTGACCGAGGAGTCCAGCCTCGTAACTATGGACACGGACGTAACACTGACGCTGCGGAACATCACCCTGAAGGGCAGGGGACTGAGCGGGGGAAACTCAAACCCCCTTGTTACGGTGTCCAACGGGCATCTTGTCCTTAAAGACGGCGCGATTATCACAGGTAATAATAATAGTCATACCGCCGGTGGAGTGTATGTGACCGGCGAAACCTTAACGATGATGCAAGGTGGAGCCATCAGCGGGAATAAGGGCAGCGAAGGTGGCGGGGTAGGTGTGACGAACGGAATCTTCATTATGCAAGGCGGAACCATCAACGGAAATGAGTGCACCGGCAGCGCCGGCGGGGTGAATGTGGCGACAACCGGAACCTTCACGATGCAAGGCGGAACCATCAGCGGGAATAAGAGCAGCGAAGGCGGCGGGGTACGTGTGGCCGGCAATGGAGTCTTCACCAAGTCCGGCAGCAGCATTATTTACGGGGGGGACGAGGGGGACGACTTGTCGAACAAAGCGGATGATAACAAAGGCAACGCGGTTTATATCAACCGCGACCCCACGTTTTGGAGCCGCAACTCGACGGCAGGGGCGGGCGTTGACCTGGACAGCACAAAAGACGATTCCGCTGGCGGCTGGGTTCAGTAGACGTAAGCAGCTAGCTGGCCCGGCGCCCGCCGGGCCTCCGTTTCCGCCCCCATCTCCGGTAAAAAGGTACAATTCTTGACATAAAACACCAAATCCCCGCCTGCCCCTTTTAACGGCGGCCTTAACGGATGGCCCATGCTAAAATGAGAATTGCTGATCGGCTTTCCTAAAAAATTGACAAGATGAAAAATATGTTATACAATGTACAATATGGAATTAATGATTGATGCGAGCGTGCTAATTTGTATTATTCTTAATGAACCGGAAAAGAAAAAAGTTATTTCTTTGACGGAAGAAACGGAACTTGTTTCGCCGGAAATTATTTCATTTGAGATTGGCAACGCATTATCCAGAATGTACAAAAAGCATAGATTAAATGAAGAACAGATAGTAAAAAGTTATGAATTATTTGAGACATTGCCTTTGCGTTTTGTTAAAGTGGATATGGCAAAAGCGCTAAAATTGTCATGCAAATATAGTATTTATGCGTATGACGCATATTATTTAGAAACGGCATATAGATTAAAATTGCCTTTATTAACACTAGACGTATTGATGAAAAATACTGGAAAACATATAAATATTGATATTTTGGAGGTATAATATGAGGATATATAAATACTCGGAGGCTCGCCAGAATTTTTCCACAGTTTTGAACACCGCACTAAAAGAAGAAGTAATAATTACCCGAAAGGATGGCAATAGATTCAGATTAGCCGCGATAGATAAAAAAAACAAAAAATCGCCTTTAGATGTAGAAGGAATAGATACGGATATTACAACCGGAGAAATAATAGATGTGATAAGGGAATGTAGGGAAGGAAGCGATTATTTTAAAAATAAGTACAAATGACCCTCTGCGACGAGCGATGTTATCAATGCCCCCCCCCCCCCCTCCCCTATAACCTGATTACCTTATTATATCATGGTATCTTGGTTTTAGAAAATCTTTTCGCTTGTTAGTATAAACAATTCTGTGGGTTAAGTGTAGCCTGAAGGGTGGGGTATTAAACCAGACTTTGCGCAAAAAATTATCAAGTTTTTTGCGCGGCCCATTCTGATATTTCTTTCCTGGATGTCCGCCATTCCGATACTGTTCCGCCATTCGTGCAGAAACGGCAAAATGGCGCCGGATTACACAGGAATTCAAAAATTTCATCCATACATTTGGCTTCATAAATATCAATATAATCTTTTTGAGAAAGCTCAAGATTTTGAGAAAAATATTCGTTGAATATATCTATATTCGCGGATGTCGGGCATTGATATATTTTGCCTTTCCGCAAATTTGCGCATGAATTCGCGGCGCCGCATTTTCTGAATGCTTCATAACAATCTTGCCCGCCTTCAAGGTCTAATTCAAATTTTGCCATTGTCCGGTCTGTAGCGCCGTTATCGTATGTCAATTTTATTTTATGCTTTAGCGCCAGCGCCTTAACTGCCTCATAATCTAAATTGATTGGATAATAACTTATGTATATTCCAATATTGTATTTTGAGCAGGCATTCCAAAATTCTTCGCTCTGTTTAAGCAGCAGAGTCCCATTTGTAACAATCTGTATTTTACACTGTGGAAAACATTCCCGCGCAATGCGTACAATGTTAGGTATTTCACCATTCAACAAGGGCTCGCCGCCCATCAATCTTAAGTGCGTTATTTTATCAGCGCCCAATTCAGCCAGGCGCTTAAAATCATTTTCGTACTGAACAATGTCAACAAATTTAGCCTTGGAAAGCGGTGAATAATGGCTGCAATAAGCGCAGTTCAAATTACAATGGTCGGCAATATGCATCTCAAGATACAGCCCGCCTTTTTTCCGGAATTTGCCGTATCTTTTATGATAAAAAGCATACAATTTTTCAGCTAATACTATCTCGAAAGGCAGCTTTTTATATATCTTTCTTAGATGATTTACTATTTCAGTAAGCAGGCTGCTTTTTTGGGATTCACCGGTATTGTGGGGGGGGGGGGGGTAGTTTTCATAATTATTCCTTAAATATATGTGGATTACCGTTCAGCACGTATTGTTCAATAACGCGGGCAATCCCGTCTTCGTCGTTTGATTTTTCGGTAACCAGCTTTGCCGCTTTTTTTATGCGCTCATCGCCGTTACGCATTGCGATACCCAAGCCGGCCCAGCGTATCATGGCTTCATCATTCATGGAATCGCCCGCCGCCATAACCGCGTCCTGTTCTATCCCCAACAGTGCGGCTACTTTGGCAAGGGCCGTTCCTTTATCGGTTTCCGGCGGCAGTATCTCAAGATAGTATGGTTTGCTGGTAAAAATCGTTACTTCATCGCCTACAAAATTCCGCAGTATCACTTCCAACTGCCGCAGTAACATGGGATCGCCCGGTATAACAAGCTTGTGGCAGCCGGACGATACCATTTCTCTAAAGTTATCAGGGATAGTCTGATGCATTCCGGTAAGTTTTTTTTCATAAACGGCAAATTCATTATTGCGTGAAACATAAGCTAGATCGCCTTCATATATCTGGACCGCAAAACCTTCGGCATCAGCTAGATCAAAAGCGGCAAGCGCGGGTTTGGGCGGCAGTGTAGCTTGATAGACTATTTTGCCTGTCGCCGCTTCTTGTATTATGGAACCATTGCCGCAAATCAGGTAGCTGTTATTTTTTTGCAAGGATAAAATTTTCGCGTAATGATATACCGATTTATACACGCGCCCCGACGCCAGAACTATATTGATGCCTGCCGCGAGACAGCGTTTTATCGCTTTTCGTGTACGGAACGATATGCTTAAATCTGTCCGCAGCAGCGTGTCGTCAAGGTCCAGGGCAATCAGGCGTATGGGCGTCATTTTCTTAACCGTAACAAGCTATCATAATACCGGCGGCTATAGCGGTACCTATGACGCCGGAGACATTCGGCCCCATGGCGTGCATCAGCAGGAAGTTGCCCGGATCATCTTCGAGACCGACCTTGTTCGAGACACGCGCCGCCATCGGTACGGCGGAAACACCGGCTGAACCTATCAACGGGTTGATTTTTTCTTTCAGGAACAGGTTCATGAACTTAGCGACCAGAACGCCCGCGGCGGTAGCGATGCAGAACGCCAGCAGTCCCAGCGCGACTATCGAAAGCGATGACGGGTTTAGAAACTTTTCCGGCGTCATTTGACTGCCTACACCGAGTGAAAGCAGTATTGAAACTATATTCATCAATTCATTTTGCAGGGTTTTTGAAAGCCGTTCTACCAAACCGCATTCTCTAATGAAGTTACCGAACATCAGACAGCCGATCAGCGGCGCGGCGGCAGGCAGCAACAAGATGGTGAGCGAGAATACTATCAGCGGGAACATTATCTTTTCGGATTTGGGTACATGGCGCATTTGCTTCATCTTAATGAGGCGCTCTTCTTTTGTGGTAAGCGCCTTCATGATGGGCGGCTGGATCAACGGGACTAGAGCCATGTATGAATATGCGGCAACCGCGACAGTCGCGAGTAATTGGGGGGCCAGTTTAGCGGCAATATAGATTGTGGTTGGGCCGTCCGCGCCGCCTATGATAGCAACCGCGCACGCTTCTTTTAATGTAAAGTTGACTCCGGGGATTAAGTTCATCGCGGTAACGCCAAACAATGTGCCGAATACGCCGAACTGTGCCGCTGCCCCCAACAACGCCGTCTTGGGATTGGCGATAAGCGGCCCAAAGTCCGTCATCGCGCCTATTCCCATAAATATGAACAGCGGAAAGAATTCGTTGCCTACGCCGGCTTCGTATATTATGTGCAGAAAACCGTGCGGGCCGTCCCCCATGCCGGCAAACGGTATGTTCACAAAAATCGTGCCAAAACCAATCGGTATCAGCAGCAAGGGCTCGAAATTCTTTGCCGCTCCAAGCCACACAATGACAAAGCCGACAATGACCATCAACAGTTCCTGCCAGCCAAATATGGTCATTGTTTGACCGCCCGGCGTCAGCATATCTTTTACATCGGTGATGAATGCGTATAAACCGGTTGTTTCAGCAATGTTTCTGGCAAAGGACGATATGGAAATTGTCGGGATTTCGCCGTGCTCCGTGCCTTCGATAAGCCCGTCCATATTGAGGTATGAGGCGGGCTTGTTTCCGGCGGCGTCCACTGTCTGGGCCTGCGCGCGGGGGGCAAAGGACAGCACGGCGGATATAGCCATCGCGCCTATCAGCATTATGAAACAAATTTTTGTTACCCAAACCGGGTCTCTTTTAAAGTTGAGCATCGGCGTCATCCAATCTGGGCCAACGGCTGTTGAGCCTGAACCGCTTGTCCGGCGGCTACAATAAAATGCACTTTACCGGCTGCTGTCGCCTTTATTTCAAGTTCCATCTTCATAGATTCGATTATGATAATTGTATCGCCGGAGACAACAGACGCCCCCTCCGCGACAACTTGTTTCAGCAGTGTGCCTGCCACCGGCGCGTTAATCATTGTACCGCCGCCTGCTGTGTTGCCGGCGTTAACGCCGGGGGAAGCCGGCGCGGTCTGAGCCGCGGCTGGAATTGCGGCGGACGCTCCGGTAACTGCCGGAGCTATCGCTATCGTGCCTTCGGGACGCACCTGAACATGGTAATCCGCGCCGTTCACATTTACAACGTATGCCGATGCCCCGCTTTCCTTTGCGGTGGGTTTTGAGTCCGCCGGCTTTGCCGCTGCGGCGAATTCGCTGCTCGATATGGGGCCGGCCGCCCTGTTCTTGAAGAAATTCGGCGCGACTTTGGGGAACATCGCGTATGTAAGCGTATCCTCTATGCTGTTGGCGCCGGCGGCCTTGGCCTCGGCTTCAATCTTTTCAAACTCGTTGGGGATGCTGTCCGCGGGACGGGTTGTCAAAACGGCGTCATACTTATTCTGTTCAAGCGCTTTTTTTACCAAGTCCGGATTCGGAGCGGCGGCAAGAGCGCCATAGCGTCCTGTAACCAGATCGGCTGTTTCGGTAGTAATTTTCGCGTATCTGCCGAACAGTACATTGAGCACGGCTTGTGTGCCCACAATCTGGCTTGTCGGCGTTACAAGCGGGATATATCCGCAGTCTTTTTGCACAACGGCAATCTCTTTTAACACGTCATCAATCTTGTCCTGCGCCCCCTGCTCCTTTAGCTGGCTTTCAAGGTTAGAAAGCATACCGCCCGGCACTTGCGAGACGAGGATACGGGTATCCGCTCCAAGGAAGCTCGATTCAAACTTTGCGTATTTTTTGCGTACTTCACGGAAGTACGCGGCAATTTTCAGCAGCGACTTGGTATCAAGGCCGGTGTCGTACTCCGTCCCTTTGAACGCTTCGACAATAGTCTCTGTCGGGCTGTGACTCGTACCCATGGACATGGACGATATACTAGTATCCAGCATTTCAGCACCCGCTTCGGCAGACTTGACCAAGGTTGCTACGGAAAGCCCTGTTGTCGCGTGGGTGTGTATATCAATGGGGATACTCGTTTTGGCTTTCATCGCTTTTATCAGGTCGTAGGCTTCGTAAGGTTTAAGGAGACCGGACATATCTTTAACACAGATGGAATCCGCGCCGAATTCGGCGTATTTTTGGGCGAGTTCCGCGTAAATTTCTTTAGTGTGATAAGGCGTTGTGGCGTAAGAAATCGCCATCTGAACATGCTTGCCCGTTTTCTTGGCGGCATCCGCGGCGCGTTTTAAGTTTCGCGGGTCGTTACAGGCGTCAAAAATACGGAAAACTCCAACTCCGTTTTCCGCCGCCTTTTCGACAAACTTATCAACAATATCGTCCGCATAGTGCCGGTAACCGAGCAGATTCTGCCCGCGGAGCAACATCATGATAGGTGTTTTCGGCAGCCCCTTTTTAAGCGTCCGCAAGCGCTCCCACGGATCTTCGTTCAAAAACCGGATGCAGGAGTCAAATGTTGCCCCGCCCCAGGCTTCAAGCGACCAATACCCGATATTATCCAGCATTTCCAACGCTCCCACCATGTCAGCCGTCGTCATACGCGTCGCGATCAAGGACTGATGAGCGTCCCTTAAAACTAAATCGTTTAGTTTAATCTTTGCCATAATAAATTCCCCCTAAAAAAATAGAAAACAATAAAAATTAACGTTATTCATTACGGCGGGCCTTAACCGCCGCCGTTATTGCCGCCACAACCGCGTTATCAATACCGTCCGGCGTTGTTTTAGCAGACTTTCCAACAGACGGCGCGGTTTGCGCATCCTTATCCGAACCCAATGCGTGGATAATCTGTCCCGCCATATTGATTACTATGGTCAAAATGATAAGAAACCCGAAAACTACGCTCATACCCAGCACCGCAAGCGCGCCGCTTTGGGTAAACATCTGCATTATAGTCATAAATCCTCCAAAAATATCTTAATTAAGTATATAGAAAATCAGCCGTTTAGTATAGTAGCCCGCCGGCGGGTTCAGCGCAACACGGAGGTAAAAAGGAAAAGGTAAAAAGGAAAAAGGAACAATTAGCAATTAGCAATGGAAGAGGCGGGATGGGGAGCGTTGCGGGGCTATCGGTGTGAACGCATCTCCGCCCGCCAACGGCGCAAACAAGGCAAGCGTTTGCGGCAAGCTGCTAACGCGGAGCGTATGTAAACCCGCTGGGAAGTAAAAGGTAAAAAGGAAGAGGTAAAAATGCAGGCAGCCGCGTATGCAAAGCGCCCTTGCCTTACCAAAAGCAGAGGCTGAAACCACGCTTCCGGGACGCTAACGCGGAGCGTATGTAAACCGGCTGGCCGGTTAGTTTGAGTAGATGCCGGTGATATTAATGTCGCTCCAGTAACTGGAGTACGCCTCTATACCGCCTGACGCCTCTTCCCATATATTTTGCAGAGCATAGTTTATCTCACGGCTTGCCGCGCGGCCCCGCGCGTCTATCTGGGAAAGCAAAGTTTCACCATAAGAGAATATCAAATGTTGGTTGTCTATATTTCCAAAATAATATGTTTCGTGATCATCGCGCAGCTTAAAAGAGTCCTCCGCGGCGCCGGCGCCCAAAGCAATATCGACAGGGACAGCCCCAAAACCGTCAATCCAGAATTCAACCCAGTAATGGGGGGGCGCGCTGCCGGTTTTTACGCATAAAATACCGGCAACGGGGATGGCGGGAATACCGGCGGCCCGGCACAACGCGCAGTACAGTATCGCCGCCGTATAAGGCCCCAGTTCTTTTTCGAGCAGCGCCTGCCGGATTGACGCATCCGTTTTTCCCGCAAGTACGGTAAACTCCTCCAAAAGCCCCTTGTAAATGGAATAAGCCTTCAAATAAAGGTTTTTTTCATTACCCGTAAATTTAG
>JAISCO010000117.1 GCA_031265535.1 Spirochaetaceae bacterium
CATGGACAGAAAAGGCAAAAAACACGCAATTTACTACCAATTACTATCGAAATTTGGCTCATTTTTTTGATAGGAAGTTGCATCAATCCACTCGTCAACCCTGTTTCATACTAACACCTTACCTTTTCGTTTGAAGGAGGAGCATACGCTAAGAAAGTTTTTTGTATTGCTTTGGCGGTATATTCGTTGATTTCATCGTGACGGGGGGGGGGGGGGGTGGCTTCCTTGTTGGTCAGCGGCTGCCTGTATACATCGTGTTTAGCTCCATGACGGGCAAAAACCGCTCCTTGCCGCTTCAGCTTTTGGAGCAATTCGAGTCTCTTCATGCCGGCAGCATTTTTCCCTTACGGTATTTCGCAAGATTCAGACACTCATACATATCCGCATTTCTTCAAATTCTTCAAGGGTTTTGCCTTGGGTTACATCCTCCGGGAAGTCGTCAAACCAGCCGACGAAAAAGCCGTCTTCCGCTTTATAGTATGTGTATTCCAGTTCCATATACTGACAGTATCCCTATACGCCCCAGGTTTACAAGGCCCCGCATTGCGTTGCCTCACGAAAAATGTTACCCAAAAGATCCTATGCCTCATTTTGAAAAAGATGTGTTGAAAAAATAAACAATGTGTATAAAATTAAAACAAACAGTGTAGGGGGCATAAAAATGCGGACGAATATCGAATTGGATGATACTTTGGTAAAAAAAGCCATGGATTTAACAAAAATTTCCACAAAAAGAGCTTTAATTAATAAAGCGCTGGAGGAATTAATCAAGTCCAATACTCGCAAAGGAATGCTCAAATTTATGGATTCAGGTATTTGGGAAGGCGATCTAAAAAAAATGCGGGAAATGCGATGAATTTAATTGTAGATTCAAGTGTTTGGATTGACAGTTTTAATCCAAAAAGGAAGACGGCTGAAAAGGAAGTATTGAGACAGTTGATACTTAACGATTATCCTATATACCTGTGTCCAATAATATATCAGGAGGTATTACAGGGGATTAGGGAGAACAAAACATTTGAGGAAGTAAAACATATATTACAACAATATCAGATGGTAGACATAGATATAATGGATGCAACGAATTATGCAATCAATTTATATAGACATTTAAGGAAAAAAGGAATAACGATAAGAAAATCAGTTGACTGTTTAATAGCGTAATATACAATTTTAGGAGATATGCATATATTACATAACGATAATGATTTTACACAAATAGCGCAAGAAAGTAAATTAAAAATATATAAAATATAGAGCTAAAAACCCGCCAAAAAATATCCGCAATTTTCACAGTTACAGTAGTTTTTTACACTTCTCGAAAATGTGTTCGGGGGACAGTCCGTAAGCCCGTTTTAGGTCGCGGTGCCAGCCGTAGTCGGTGCAAAATACATCGTTAAAGCCCATGATGTCGAAACCTTTGAGCGGGACGCCCGCTTTTAACAGACATTCGCTTACCGCGCAGCCGAGCCCGCCGTAGATTGAGTGTTCCTCGACTGTAACTACCCGTCCCGTTTTTTTTACGGACGCGATAACAGCCGCTTCGTCCAGCGGTTTTATCGTTGACATATTGATGACTTCCGCTGTAAAGCCTTCGGTTTCCAGTAGTTTCGCCGCCTCGAGCGTGTCCGCGATGATCGAGCCGGTGGCTATGACCGTTATGTCGTTTCCGTCCCGTAAACACGAGCTTTTGCCGATTTCAAACCGGGGGAAGTCTCGTAAATCTCTGCTTCAAAGGCTTTGCCGAGCCGAATGAAGACGGGGCCTTCGTGCGAGACGGCTTTTTCCAGAACGGGCGCGACCTCTTTCGCGCTTGCCGGGGACAGAAGCGTCAGGTTGGGCAGGGCGCGCAAGGCGGCGATGTCTTCGGTTGAATGGTGCGTTGGGCCGAATTTGTTACCGATTACCCCGCAGTTCGCGCCTATAAACTTGACATTCAGCCTTTGCCGGCAGACATCAAACTTGATAAACTCCAGCGCCCTGTAAGTCAAAAAACAGGAAAATCCAAAAACAAGCGGAATAAATCCTTCTTTTGCCAGCGCCGACGCCGCGCCTATCATGTTACATTCCGCTATCCCGAAATTGAAAACACGGCGCGGGTAATTTTTCTTGATTTCATCAATGCGGGTGGGGGTAATATCGGCAAAAACGGTAACCGCTTTTTCATTCTGCGCCATGATATTAAACAGGGCGTCCCCATAAGCGTTCCTCATGCCGTCCCTTCTTCCAATATGCCGAATTGTTTAAATGCGGATTCGTATTCGTCCTTGGTCAGCATTCTGGAATGTGAATCGGTCTTGTTTTCGAGTACGGAAATGCCTTTTCCCTTAACCGTATTCGCTATGAGGGCAAGCGGTTTAGCGGGCAGGTTGTGCCTGTCAATTTTAAGCGCGGCTGCGGTTTCGTTGACGGCGTGTCCGTTTATGCGGGTTACGTTAAAACCAAACGATCCCAGTTTTTCTTGCAGCGGCTCAATATTTACGACATTTCGAATTTCATCATCGCTTTGCAGCCTGTTATAATCGATACTCCATATCAAATTTGTCAGATTATACCGCGATATGGACGCGGCAGCCTCCCAAACGCTGCCTTCCTGACATTCACCGTCTCCGGTAAGAACGTACACAAGGCTGTCCGATTTCTTTAACCGCAGCGACAAGGCTGTGCCGGCAGCGAACGGCAGTCCGTGCCCCAAAGCTCCGGTCACGCACTCAACGCCCGGAATTACAGGCGACGGATGCCCGCCGAAAATCGAGCCCGGCTTGCAGTACGTGTGCAGCGCCTCCCGCGTAAAAAATCCGGCCTCGCACAGAGCGTTGTACAGGGCGACCGCGGCGTGTCCCTTGCTCAAAATGAAGCGGTCGCGGCTTTCCGTCAGCGGATCGGTCGGGTCATACCGCAGTACGCCGCCAAAGTACAGCGCGGTGATGATGTCGACGCACGACAGAGACGAGGCTGCGTGCGTAGCCTCAATCAGCGCGGCTGTCCTGATAAATTTCTTGCGAATGTCATCCGCCCTCTCTTCAATGTTCATTCGACCCACCAGCCCCGCCAGCGGGTTTTAAAGCGCTCCGCGCCTGCATACCGAAAGCTAGCCTTCGGCCTCTGCCTTCAGTCCGGCAAGGGCGATTGGCATACGCGGTTGAAAGCCTGCCTTCAGAAAGGCGCGAGAAAGCTTTTACAAATGAACGATGAGATTGGGGGGGGGGGGGCAAATGTATTTTCAGTACGCCGCTTCGCGGCGCGGTCTGTTTTCATGGTGAAGTCAGTGTAGCGCGGTGAGGGCGGCTTTGTCAAGGCCCGCGCCACGGAAAAGGCAGGAAGGTGTCCGGCGCCCGCCGGCGGGTTTAAAAGCACTCCGCACCGGCATACCCAAAGTGGACTTTACTCCGTGCCTTCAGTCCGAAAATGAGGGCTGACAAGAGATCGGACTCGCAGGCAGGGGGCTCATTTTAAGCAAAATTTGTTGGCAACAGTATTGTACTGTACTATATTTGTACCAGATTGTAAGTTATATGGGGATTATGGTGGCAAAAACAAGTATATTACAGATTCGTATTGATACAGAATTGAAGCGGGAAGCGGAAGAACTCTTTGCGGAAATCGGGCTGGATACGCCGTCCGCCGTAAGGCTTTTTTTTAAACAGTCGGTGGCACGAAACGCTATCCCCTTCCCTCTGGTTTCGGCGTCAGAGAAAACTGATTCGCAGAAAAAAGCGGCTGTAAAAATATGGCAGGGGCTTACGCCGCTCATGAAAAATCCTGTACATCTGGACGGTTATCAAAAATTTACAAGAGAAGAACTGCATGATAGAAAAAGTTTTTTTGATACCAATCTATTTATCTACGCCTATACTACGAACGAGCCGGAAAAATCGGAAATCATACGCGCATTTTTTCAGGAATGTTTCGCAAAAACGAGCGTTGTCATTAGTACGCAGGTATTAACCGAATTTTACGCGGTTATGACGAAACACCGCTATCCTCACGAAAAAATTGTCGCTTACCTTGACGAGCTAATTTCCGCCTCCGTTGTCAAAGCGATAATCGTACAAACAATTGAAAAAGCCGTACTCCTTAAAGGAAAATACGCATACTCATGGTGGGATTCGCTGATTCTCTCGTCTGCATGGGAAAACGCCCGCCAGCGGGTTTACATGCGCTCCGCGCTAGCATACCCAAAGCGAGCTTTAATCCGTGCCTCCGGGTCAGAAAAGGGCGGCTGGCATACGCGGCTGAAAGCGGCCTTTACTCCGCAGGTTTTACCGCGAAGGTTCACGGGGGGGGGGGGGGGCTATTACGGACATTGTAACAGTCTCAATTAACAAAAACCCCCGCTTTGTTAGGAGGGCCAAAGCGGGGGAAAATACCATATCATCCATTAATTGTTAATTATTAATTGTTAATTGTTAACTGCTCATTCCTAATTGTTAATTCGCTTTATTTTTCGTCCTTTACCACAAATGACACGGTACGGTATTCGAGGGTTTGAAGCAGGGCGATAATGGCGTCAACGTTCTCAAACGCGGTGTTCTTATCCGCGATGATGTGTATCCTCGTGTCAGGACTGTCCCGGTATATGCCGTTTATCGTTTTTTCGAGCGTTTCAAAACCCGCCGGATTGCCGTCGATAAAAATTGACCCGCCGTAGTTTACCCAGATTTCAAGGTTTTCATTCCCGCTTACCTTTAGTGCGTTAGGCGCCTCCGCGTATTCGATGCTTACCGTCTTTCGATAATTTATCAGCGCGACAAGCATGATGAATATCAAAAGCAGAAAGGCTACATCCGACATTGAGCTGGTGGGAATGGCCGTCTGTTTTTTAGGGCGCCTGTATTTCATGTTTCGGTTTCAGCCGCCACCATTTTCTTGAAAGAAAAGGATTTTATTTTTAAACGCTTTGCAAGTTCAATGAACGACACAACGGACAACCACGGAGCTTTGGGTGAAACCGTTAAAAGCACCGCGAGATTTTCGCGCGTCCGCGCGGCGCCGGCGATTCTTTCTTCGGTTTCATTTTGAGTTATGGGACTGCCGTTAAATGTAAGGCCGCCGCTTTCCGTTAATTCAAAACGCAGTATGTCATCTTTATGAAGCGTACGCACGCTGTCTTTCGCCGGAAGATCCATTAAGAAACCTTTGTTAATGTTAAATCCGGCAATCACAATAAAGTATATGATTAACAGAAACGCGATGTCGCTTAAAGCGGCGCTGTTGTCGGGCTGCCCCCTCTTTTTCCGTCTTACTTTCATGTTAGCGTCTTGATTAGTTTTGAACAGCTTGTTTCAACATCGTTTGAAAAGCCGTCAACGGCATGGCCCAGGACAGAACCGGCCGTCATTGCGACGATTGCGATGATAAGGCCGAAAACTGTCGTTATCAGCGCCTCGTATATGCCGCTTGCCACTATTTGCGCGTTTACTTCCGTTGCGTCGGCGATTGATTTGAACGCGCCTATCATGCCGGACACCGTTCCCAAAAAGCCTGTAACCGGGGCAAG
>JAISCO010000140.1 GCA_031265535.1 Spirochaetaceae bacterium
ATCAAAATAAAAAGAGAAAAATATTTTCTGCAATAAAATTAAAAACAAAAGGATTTAAATTTGACCGAGATGTTGCAAATGAACGGTAGGGCATTTATTGATACAAATGTATTTATCTATTTGTACTCAGAAGACGAAAATGAGAAACAGATAATAGCACAAAAGGCTGTTGATAAATATGAACGTATAATTAGTACACAAGTATTAAATGAATTTAGTAACACTTGTATAAAAAAATTATTTAAAAAAGCTGAAGATATAGAATTGGCAATTGATGAAATGATAGAACAATGCAGTGTTTTGACATTGGAAAAAGAAGACATAAAACAAGCGCTTAATATTCACAAGAACTTTGGATACAATTATTATGATTGTTTAATGATTGTATCGGCTCTTAATTCAAATTGTGATTATTTATTAACAGAAGACTTGGCTGACGGGCAAATAATTGAAAATAAATTAACCATAGTAAATATTTTTTTGAAAGAAAATGTGGAAAAATATTTAAAGTAAAAAATTGTAAGCACCGGTACTTCGCCTAACAGGACTGTATATGCTCCGCTCCCTTCGGTCGCTCTGAGGTTCCATTCGCTTGGATCGTTGCGTTCCCACGGCTCATTCCACCCACATTTTTGCAAGCCCTGGAAACCTGCGGTTTCCTTTATCGGGCTTGCAAAAACGTCGCATACAGCCGGAACGTTAGGCGCAATGGCACTTGAATTTTTTTTGAAAATTTTGTGGGAATCTATTGACAAAATATAATTTTCATAAAATAATAGAGACCAACACAAACTTAAGGAGTTGAAAATGAAGAAGTTTTCTTTTTTGGTGGTTCTTAATTTTTTAATGGTTTCCCTGTATGCTCAAAGTGTCAGCGATTTTGAAATTCAGGGTAATGATGATGGTACGATGACCATATTGAATTATAAAGGTACGGCACAAGATATTGTCATACCTGAAAAAATATTCAATATGCCCGTAACTCGTTTAATAGAAGGGGCCTTTAAAAATAAGGGCTTAACCAGTGTGGTCATTCCGGGTACAATTTCCATTATAGGCAATGAAGTATTTAGGGAAAACCAGTTGGTATCGGTAACTATACCTGCTAGTGTTACTTTCATTGGAGATTATGCCTTTTATGGCAATCAACTTACAAATATCACTATACCTCAAAATGTTGAGTATATAGGTAATTTTGCCTTTCAAAGGAACCGGTTAGTTTCTATTATAATACCAAATAGTGTAAAAACTGTTAATAATGCTGCTTTTGCGAATAATCAAATAGCAACTGCTACAATTGGATCCGGCGTTGTATGTATTGGCGAAGAAGCTTTCGCTAATAACAGTTTGGGGTCTATAACTATACCTGACAGTGTTGCTTATATTGGAAATAGGGCTTTTTATGGCAATGAACGAATAACGAATATTGTACTTGGTAATGGGCTAACATACATTGGAGAATCTGCATTCTATAATACTAGAGTGACATCTATTATTATACCTCCCAGTGTTGTTTATATTGGAACGGCGGCATTTGAGACTTATGGTAGGGTCGGTACATTAAATAACATTACAATTGGTATGTATGTATTGGGTTCTAATTCTTTTTCTAACAACAATAATTTTGATACCTTTTATAAAAATAATAATTATAGAAAAGCTGGAAGATATACCTGTTCAAATGGTACCTGGAGTTATACTCCATAAAAATATAAAAACAAGTGCCACGGTAAACGCAAAGGCGCCAGGCGCCAAATTTCTGGATAATGGGCCAAGGGCCTGCCGGCCCTTGGCCTCCGCAGTTTTGCTAAAGGCAAAACGGCACTTTTTTTATCTTTGCCCTGTTGCTTGTCCTTTACTCGCTGTTCCCCGCTATTCAACTTCTTTTACTTATTCGACTTTTTTGACTTTGCGGTAAAAAACTAACCGTGGGGGCTGCGGAAGGGGCGGCAGCTGCGCAAGGGATTGGAGGGGTTTAGACCCGCCGGAGGCGGGGCCGGAGCGGAGCGGAGCCCCGCAAAGCCCGGTTTCCGGCGCGGAGCGCCGGAAATGCGCCCAAATAATCTTCGAATGTTAAATTGCTGCGGGAAAGCCCCGGATTGTTGACAATGACGCGTAATTGTGTAGGATAAGCTCATGGCAGAAAAGTTTCGCTGCCCCTGGTGCCTTTCGGACGGGGTATATGTAAAGTACCACGACAAGGAGTGGGGCCGCCCTCTTAAAAACAATCAAAGGCTCTTTGAATTTCTTATTCTGGACGGCGCACAGGCGGGTCTTTCCTGGCTTACTATCCTGAAACGCCGGGAGGGATACCGGGAAGCCTTTGACAGCATGAACCCGGAATTGATGGCCCGCTACACGGAACGGGACATTGGCCGGCTTATGAACGACGCGCGGATAATCCGCAACCGGCGGAAAATCGAGTCCGCTGCCGGGAACGCCCGCGCCTACCTCCGTATGATGGAAGGGCCTGTCTCTTTTTCAAAGTGGCTCTGGAATTGGGTTGACGGGACGCCGGTGATCAACCGTTTTAAAACCCTGGGGGAGATTCCCGCCTCTACCCCGCTTTCGGAAAATATTTCCAAAGATCTGAAAAAGCGGGGTTTTTCCTTTGTGGGGCCTACTATTATCTACGCGTTTCTCCAGGCTGCGGGGCTGGTAAACGATCACCTGGTGGACTGCTTCAGGCACCCGGATCATTCCGGCCATACCGAAAGCGGCGGGTCTTCTTCCCGCTAAAATTTTTCATTTTTTTTCATTCCGATTAAAGCAAAACAGCCTCCCCGACCCATATAAGAATAGGTAAATGATCCGGCTTGAAAACCGGTGTTTTGACTTATTCAGCGCTCTGAGGAGGTAACTATGAGAGCAAATTTTCGGTTCGCCAAACCGCTGGTTTGGGGAAGTATCGCGCTCCTGATGATCGCCATTGCCGGCTGTCCTCTCGCGACAGGCCCGGATTCTGATCCGCCGTCCCAGGAGAAGATCGAAGAGATCGATAGGACGGAAAGCACGGAAGAACAGGAAAACGCGGAAAACACGGAGGACACGAAAGAAACGGAGAATCCCGAAAACAAGGAAGGCGTGGAAGACGCAGGAGACCCCGAAAACGGGGAAGGCGCGGAAGACGCAGGAGATCTGGAAAACGGGGAAGGCGCGGAAGACACAGGAGACCCGGAAAACGGGGAAGAAACCGGGGATTCCGGCGAGACGGAGAACGGGGAGGATACGGGAGAGACGGAAAGTAAAGAGAACGCGGAGGAGTCTTCGGAACAGGATTCAAAAGAAGATACCGGAGAATCGGGCGGTAAAGACAAGGGGCAGGACCCCGGTGACGGGCAAAATTCCGGCGAAGAACAGGGTCCCGGCGAAGACAGCGGAGGCGAGGAAATTCCTGTTTCAGGGGGGCTTGCCATACGGATCGGCGGGATAAAAAAATCGGAGGGCGTTTACCCGGATATGGGGGTTATCACGCGCTATCTCCTGGATTTTTCCGCCCAAGACGGCAAAACAGCGGAAAGCCTTTACCTTGAGGCGGGCGGGGA
>JAISCO010000172.1 GCA_031265535.1 Spirochaetaceae bacterium
ATTGCTAATTATTCATTGTTAATTGCTCCTTGTTAATTGTTAATTTTTCTTACCTATTCCCTTTTACTTTTTACTTCCCGCTGGCGGGGTGCCTCTTCCTTTTTCCTTTTTATTTTTATATGCTTTATCTCTAGGAAACGTCATGATAAAAATTAGCGAAACCGATGATGTAATAGACATCTGCATGGACAACGTGTTCAAGGCAGTGTTCACGAAAAACACCCCCGAATCTAAGACCGCCCTGTCAAAGCTGCTGTCGGCGGTCATAGGCTTCGAAGTAAGCGTAACCGCCATCACCGCAAACGAGCCGCCAATTGACCCGCCAGCGGGTTTCACCATCGCGTTTACTCCGATGAGGGCGTTGTTTTCCATGTATAGGCTTTCACTATCCGCGACAGGCAGATACGTTTTGACATAAACTGTATAGCCGGCAACGGCAAGCTGATGAATGTGGAAATGTCGGTAAACCCGGATAATTTTGAACCCATAAGGCTTGAGTTCCACACGGGCAAACTGTTCACAGGTCAGGATATACGCGGCATCCAGAAAACTTACAACGACCTTAACGACGCTTACCAGATAGCGTTTTTGGTTAAAGGGCGCTTTTTCGAGGACGCCGGTTTTTTACATACTTTCGAGTATTACGACGAGTTAAGAAAGATGCCGCTTGGCGGGCGGACGCACATCATCACTGTGGAACTTGCCAAGCTGGGGTATCTGCTTGAGAAGCCTGTGAATGAAATGAGCGCTTCCGAAAGGTGGGCGTTTTATTTCCGGTACATAACGGACAGAGAGAAGCGGGACAAGATAAACGAACGAAATAGAGTTTGAGGAGGGTATAGAGATGGCGAGCGAGGTATTGATGACGATAAGCCGGGACGATGTGGAACGGGCGCGGCTAATGAGCGAATACAAGTACGAGTTGGACACCCAAAGCCGTGTAGTGTATGCTTGGCAACAGGGTGAGTTGCAAGGCCGTAAGGACGGCGAGCAGCAAGGCCGTAAGGACGGCGAACAGCAAGGCGAACAGCGAAAAACGGCGGAAATCTTAAAACTTTTTGAGGCGGGCTGTTCAGCGGAAGATATCAAGGAACAACTGAAGGCGGCCATGCTCTCTTCAAACAGCGAAAAAAAAGGCAACTGACACCAATTCACCCGCCGTGGCCGGCCTGCCAAGAAAGCGCGACACTGTTACCTGTTACTTTTTCCTTCATTGCTAATTCCTCATTCTCAATTCCACTCCCTGTTACTTTTTACCTGTTACTTCTTCCTTCTTCGCCGACAGCCGCGTATGCAAACCGCTATTCGCGGACCTGAAGGCACGGAGTACAACCTGCTTTCGGTATGCCGGCGCGGAGCGCATGTGCCTCCATGGCAAATGGCAGCCGCGTATGCAAACCGCTATTCGCGGACCCGAAGGCACGAAGCGAAGCCCGCTTTCGGTATGCCGGCGCGGAGCGCATATAAACCCGCTGGCGGGTTGCTTTCGGTATGCTAGCGCGGAGCGCATGTGCCTCCATGGCAAATGGCAGCCGCGTATACAAACCGCTATTCGCGGACCCTAAGGCACGAAGCGAAGCCCGCTTTCGGTATGCCGGCGCGGAGCGCATGTAAACCCGCTGGCGGGCGCGGAGCGCATATAAACCCGCTGGCGGGTGGCGGGGGTGGCGGGAGTTCGGAATTTACGTTATACTATCGGTATGAAGATCAGATATGTTAGTACCGCGTGTGCGGCTATCATGTGCGCCGTTTCACTGTTCACGGCGTGCGCAAAAAAAAACGAAAAAGTCGAAACACCGGTAAATGTCAAGACGGCGCGGCTTTCAAACGTGGACATTGAAAACGCGGCGCTGTTTTCCGGTGAAATATCGGCAGGAAAAGACATCGCGCTCAGCTTTCTTTCGCCGGGGAAAGTGCTGTCCGTGAACGTAAATGATGGCGACTACGTACAGGAAGGCCAGATACTTGCAACGATAGACAGTACAGACGCCAAAAATATATTTAACGCGGCGCAAGCCAAACTTGATCAGGCAAACGATGCGTACAACCGCTACCTGCCAATGCACGAAGACGGAAATATGTCCGAAATAGACTGGAAAAAAGTCGACGTTTCGCGGGACGAAGCCGTCGCGGGCTTCAATGTAGCAAAACATACACTGGACAACTGCATAATGACCGCCCCCGCCGCCGGCTACATAAGCGGAAAACATATCAACATGGACGAAACCGCCGCCCCGGGCATTCCCGTCTTACGCATCCTTTCGCTGGACACACTATACGCGGACATTTCAATCCCTGTAAACGAGATAAACCTTGTAAAACCCGGCATGTCCGCGGTTGTAAGCATAAGCGGCAAAGCCAACATAAACGCTAAAGTCTTCGATGTCGACGTATCCGCCGACCCCCTCACACGGACATACAAGGCGCGGATACTGCTGCCCAATCAAGGCGAGGACATACTGCCCGGAATGTTGTGCAACGTGTATATAGTTGAGAGCACCGGCAGCCGGCACAACATAATAAGCGTTCCGGCAACCGCGTTAAACCTTGGCGCGGACGGCAAATACTTTGTATATACCATTGACGAGACATCCAGCCGCGTAAAACGGCAGAGCGTGGAAATAAACGGTTTTTCGGGGGACAGCATACTGGTTACAGAAGGCATATCGGAGGGCGATCTAATCGTAACGGAAGGGACGCAGAAACTGGATGACGGCGCGCTGGTAAGCGTGATGTAAAACCTTCTATTCACACCGGTCGCACCGGCTTACTTTTAGAACAATAGAGTTGTTCAGAAACTTCAGTTTCTGCGTGAACGTTAGTTCACGACAAATTACCGCTTAAAACCTGCAAAATGCCATGCATTTTGCGAGACTTGTCAGCTAACCGAGCTGTTGAACAAGTCCAATAACTTTATGGATAAAAATTGATAAAAAATGGATAAAAAAAGAACAATTTTTGACAAGATACTAGATCACCAGCAGATACCCGTTATTTTAGTCTTGTTACTGTGCATTGCCGGGATATTTTCATTCATCAAAATCCCCAAGCAGGAATTCCCGAATTTTACCGTTCTTGAAGGCTTAGTTATCGCTGTTTTTCCGGGAGCATCCTCGGAACAAGTTGATGCGCGTGTCGCCAAGCCATTACAGGACTACCTCTTTTCGTACCGCGAAGTAGACAGGGTGCATACATACTCGGTATCGAAGGAGGG
The DNA here is from genome assembly GCA_031265535.1 of Spirochaetaceae bacterium. Lineage (GTDB taxonomy): Bacteria > Spirochaetota > Spirochaetia > Treponematales > Breznakiellaceae > JAIRMY01. The sequence continues at coordinate 3,215 of JAISCO010000172.1, forward strand.
GCAGTGCGTAGTTTTTTTGTACATCAATTCCGGCGTAAAAGAGGGTGAATTCTGGCCTAAATTGCAGATAGGCTTGCAGGAATTCAAATCCCAGCTTCCGGCGCAGACCCTCGCGCTGACCGCCGTATCCGATTTTGGGGACTATTCGACCATACTCCTGTCGCTCGCGTCTGACAAGCGGACATACCGCGAACTGGAAACTTACTGCAACCGATTGTCCGATATGGTCCGCGCCTATAGCGAAGTTTCCAGCATACAGACCTTCGGTATGCAGGAGGAGGAGGTATCCGTCTATGTCGATGCCCGGCAGCTTGCTTTTTACGGGATTGACCCGGCCTTAATATCGGCTAATATACGCCTGTCTACACTTGCCGGCTATGGCTCCGCGGTGAACAGCGGCGGTCTTAAAATGCCGATACGGCTGCCCGGCGAGTACAGGACAGAGGCGGATTTGGCGGAGCAGATAATTCTTACAACACCGCAGGGCAGAATCATACGCCTGAAGGATGTAGCCGAGATTAGGCGAGAATATATCGTTGATACATCGTTTGTCGAATGTAACGGAAAACGCGCGGTGGGGCTTTCGATTTCGATGAGCATCGGCAACAATGTCATTGATTTTGGGACGCACATTGATAAAATCATCGACAGCTTCAAAAAAGACCTTCCCGCCGATGTCGAGATCATTAAAGTCGCCGACCAGCCATCCGTTGTGAACACGTCAATAACTCATTTTTTCCGCGATTTTGCCATCGCCATCATTTCGGTAATAATCGTTATAGTGCTTTTTCTTCCCCGCCGTATCGCCACAGTAGCCGCCATAACGATTCCGGTTGTCGTGCTGATAGACATGACAATACTGAACTTACTTGGCATACAGCTTGACACCGTGTCGCTCGCGGCTCTCACCATGGCGCTCGGTATCATCGTTGACGACCCGGTGGTGGTCATCGATAACTATGTAGAAAAACTTGACGAGGGACAATCGCTGCGCGACGCGGCAACCGGCAGTGTCAGGGAACTGTTCTCTTCCATTTTGACCGCTACGCTGGCCATCGTAGCGGCGTTCCTGCCAATGAATTTCTACCTGGACGGCATGAACAGGGATTTCATCAAGCCGGCGCCTATCAGCGTCGCCATAGCGCTGCCGATGTCATTCTTTATAGCGATGTCTTTTGTCCCCATTCTAAATTACCGTTTCATCAAGACCGGTCTGGCATCGCTCAAAAAGGCAAAAAGCAAAAAAACAACGCTGGAACGCGCCCAGGATTTTTACAACAATGTCTATCTTGCCTCCGCCATGCGCCACCCCAAGCGGGCGCTGACGATAGGTGTGTTTTGTATCGCGCTCGGTATCGGTCTGTTTATCATTTCGCCGCGCCAGCCGTTTCCCAAACTGGAACACAGCAACTTTGCCGTAGAGATTTATTTTCCGGAGGGTACCTCGCTTAGCGCAAACGAAAAGGTTACCAAAGAGGTCGCAAATTTGATCCGCGCCGACAAGCGGGTGGAAAACGTGGTCAGCTTTTTCGGCTCAAGTTCTCCGCGTTTTAGCGTACTTTACGCGCCGCAGATCCCCGCCCTCAACTATTCGCAGTTAATCGTCAACACGTACACCAACAAGCAGACAGAGGACATCATCAAGGAATATAGTCAAAAGTATACAGATGCTTGGCCGGAAGCGCATGTCCGCTGGAAGCAGCTCGACTTTCTTCCCAACGACGCCCCCATCGAGATACAGATATCCGGCGATGATATTCCGTCCATTAAGATTTTCGCGGACGAGGTAAAAAAGCTGCTGGCTGAAGAGGACGATATAATTTGGGTGAAGGACGATTACCGCAACCCTCTGCTGGCAATTGATGTAAATATGAACGACGAGATAGCCAACCGGCTGGGCGTCACAAAGGGTGTGCTCGCGTTGTCTACGGCGATTGCTCATTCTGAAATTCCTGTCGCGACAATTTGGGATGGAGACTATGCCAAGACCGTCTATCTTAGAAGCCGTTACCAGCTTGACGATGACAACAGCATGGCAGTGCCGGATGATGTGCTTGATCTATATGTCATTACGCCGGAAAAGAATACGCCGGTCGTGCTGCGTGAAATTGCAGGTATAGAACCGGGTTTTACGGAGGGTCAGATTGTGCGCCGTAACGGCAGGTACACGATCATGGTTTCCGGCGATGTCGCTTATGGCAAGCTGGCTTCGGATATTTTTGACCGCGTATCAAGAAAAATCGGCAATCTGCAAAAGCCGGACAGCATCAGCATATACTATGCCGGACAGCACGAGTTGGAAATGGAAGTCTTTATCCCGTTCGGGTTTTCACTCGCGACAAGTGTCGTGATCATATTCATCCTGCTGTTGTTTCAGTTCAAGAATGTCCGCGACACGTTTCTTGTAATGAGTTCTATGCCGCTTGCGTTTGTCGGCGCTATCGCGGGGCTTTTGATCATTGGGTATCCTTTCGGTATAACGTCTTTTATGGGTTTAATCGGGCTTTTGGGTATCGTTACCCGTAACGGCATCGTGTTTGTCAGTTATGCCAATGAATTGCGGGAAAAAGGAATGTCCGCGAAAGAGGCTGCCGCCGCGGCGGGAGAGCGCCGTATGCGTCCCATATTCCTGACCGCTTCCGCCGCCGCCGCCGGCGTCATCCCGCTTATAACATCCGGTTCGCTGCTCTGGGGTCCGCTGGGTTCTGTAATTTGTTTTGGACTGGTCGGGTCTACTCTTCTTACGTTGTATGTGCTGCCTGTGGCTTACTGGAAATTCAGCGGCGAGTCTTATCCCAAACCTCAAAATGACCAAAACAACCCAAACGACCAAAATGATAAGGGGCTTTCCGGTGAGTAAAATATTTTCTGCTTTATTTTCTGCCTTAATGTTATTATTGTTGTTCCACCCTCTCGCGCTGAACGCGCAGGAGCTTTCCGCCGCCGCTGCCGGCGCCGCCGCCGGCGCGCCCGCTGTCCGTCAAATATCTGTCGCCGAATACCGCTCGCTCGCTCTGTCAAACAATCTTTCTGTGCGAAGCGCCCAGTTTGACTTGGAAAAAAGCAAGCATCTGCGCTCTTATGCGTTCAGTCAATTTTTCCCTCAGGTTAAGGCGGTGGGAGGCTTGCTTAAGCCCGGTCTGTTTGGCGGCGGCAGGCTTTCCATGGATGCCGATATCGACATGACGCGCATTTTCCGCAATTCCACTGACGCGAGTTTGACCCTCGACAGTACTTTCGATTTTACCGATTCTATGTGGGGAATGTTTGGAGCTCTAACGATTACGCAGCCCTTGTTCGCAGGCGGGCGTATAATCAATTCATACCGGCTTGCCGGCAAGGGTGTTGACGCTTCCGCCTACCAGCTTCAGATGGCGCGTAATGAGGTGTATGATGAGGCCGAGTCGAAGTATTATCAGCTTGTGCTGCTTTCCCAATTGATAGAAACCTTGGATCTTTACAGCGACACGCTCGACGTTTTAAATAATCAGGTTTCACAGGCTTTAAGCCGCGGTGTCGTGTCCCGCAGTGATTCTTTGCGTGTCAGGTTAAAGAGGGAAGAGGTGGCTATTCAAAAGGAGCAGGCCAAGGCGATGTTCGTGATCGCCGAGCGGGATTTCAAGTTGTTCGCGGGTATTCGTTCCGGTGATGTTCTTGAACTTAGCGCCGGTTTCGACGCGGTTGTCGAGCCGGATTTCGACCCGGCTTCGTTTCCTTCACATCTGGCGGAGAGGCCGGAATACCGGCTTTTATCGCTCCAGCACGACGCGGCGCGTTTGCAAGAATTGGTTACGGCCGGTTCGTATCTGCCTTCGGTGGAAATTGGCGCGTATGTCGCCGGTTTGGATTTTCGGCTGGATGGAAAGACTTTAAGGGATTTTCACGCTTCTTATAATGATGTGTCGGGTTTCATTTTGCTGAATATTCCTATATCGGATTGGTGGGGCGGCTATCATAAAATCAAGGAGGCGTCTTTTTCCCGTCAAAGCGCGGCGGCTCAGCTTGAAACAAACTCTAACTATTTGCTGCTAGATATAGAGAATAAATATGTCTCTTTCCAAACCGCGTTCAGGCAGGTAAAGCTGGCGGAAATCGGTCTTGAATACGCGGAGCAAAATAGGTCGGAGTACTACGACCGTTACAGCGCGGGTATTAGTGTTCTTGGCGACTATCTTGAGGCGCTTGCTCTTGAGCATGAAAATAGGACAAAGCTTAATCAATCTAAAGCCGATTATTTTTCCGCCCGAAACGCCTTCCTCTCATCCCTAGGCGCCCCCCACTAACCGGCCAGCCGGTTTACATGCGCTCCGCGCTAACATACCCAAAGCGGACTTAGGGCTCTGCCTTAGGGTTTGAAAAGGGCGGTTGGCATACGCGGCTGCCCGCCAGTGAGTTTCTCATGCGCTCCGCGCTAGCCCGCCAGCGGGTTTACATGCGCTCCGCGCTAGCGTCTTGCCGCCCCTCGTTGGGGGCGGAGCGGCGTTCACTTTGATAGCGGCGGTCAAAATTTTACCTTTAATCCGATAATTCGTGTTAATTCGCGTAATTTGTGGCTCATATTCCGGTTCAGGAGGGGGGCGCTGTTTCCCTGCATCATCGCAAACCGTTGCCTAATAGTCACGCCCCCCTGTCTACAGCCTGCCTACGGCAGTCTTCCGCCACCCCCCCACCAGCCTTTACCTTCTTCCTTCTTACCTCTTCCTTCTTCCTTTTTACTTGCTTCCGGCTGTTTTACGCACAAGAAATGATCCCAGAATCACGTACTCCAGCTTTGAGTTGTCGAGCGTGTGGATTGCGTCTTCCGGACTGCCTACATTAGGCTCGCCGTGTAAGTTGAAAGATGTGTTAAGTATAGCGCCGCATCCGGTCAATTTCTTGAATTCCGATATTATCTTGTAATAGCCCGGGTTCCAATCTTTAAGTACAGCCTGAGGGCGTACCGTATAGTCTTTTGGATGTATAGCCGCCGGAATCTCATCTCGCGCTTTTTCGGTCGAATCAAAACTGACGCACATATAAGGCGCAGACATATTTCGGGGATTCACGATATATTCATTCACATCTTCCGCGAGAATGCTCGGCGTAAACGGCATCCAAAAATCACGACTCTTTATGTATTGGTTCAGGACATCAATGTTTTTGTAGTACTTCGCGTTACACATGATAGAGCGGTTGCCGAGCGCCCGCGCCCCCCATTCCTCGCGCCCCGCGCAACGCGCCACAATTTTATTGTCCGCCAAAAGGCGCGCCGCGCAAACTGCCATCTCCTCCTCCGTTAAAAATTCATATTCATACCGTTCCCGTACCGTCTCAAGATAATTTTTTATATAGTCATCAGAAAATTCACGGCCCATGTACAGACTTTTTATTTTTTTCATTTTTTGATTCAGAATACTATTGCCGTAATAGAGGCCGCCTATGGCCAGCGATTCATCGCCGGAACTGGGTATCACGAACAGTTCCGTAAGTTTAGGTATTTCATAAACTTTTTTGGCTGCTTTAACGTTCATAAATACACCGCCGCCCAAAGTTACCGATGTAATTCCGGTCTTTTCGATCCAGTAATTTATCCAGTTTATAATCAGTTCTTCGGCAAAAAGCTGTATCGCGCCCGCAATGTTATCGAAACGCTC
>JAISCO010000189.1 GCA_031265535.1 Spirochaetaceae bacterium
GGAAGTCAGCGGTATTCTTGGCGAAAAGCCCAAATAGCGGTTGGCAACGAAGAACCCCGTGATAAAGGAAGCGTACTGCAAACTGCAAGTGATGGCATCATGATGATGAGCAACGATGAGGCGAACCGGATGATATACGAGGCCCGCCTCAAAGCCCAGCGTGACGAATACTCCCGTATGCAAGGTGCCATTCAGGAAGGAGAGAAGAAAGGACGAGAAGAAGGAGAGAAGGAAGGACGAAAAGAACGAACGAACGAAGTCGCTCGAAGCTTGAAGTCCCTTGGGATTCCCGTTGAAACAATAGCCCGGTCAACGGGCCTTTCCCCCGATGAAATCGCCGCGTTGTAAGCTGGTGATGAGCTAATATAGTCGCCTCCTATAAAACGTCAACCAGAAAATAGCCTTTATTCGCAATTTTACTTTTAGAAAATTTATGGTAAAAATGAGCAATGAAGGAAGATCCGCCGGTAGGCGGGAGCCGGGGTAACGGAAAACCCGCGTAAGCGGGGTTGTAGTTAGCGGCCTTTAAACATTTATAGGCAACAGTAAGTTTTTTGGGGCCTACGCCATGCTGCCTTACCCAAGCACACGCTCACTAAGAGAGCGTGCCGTTTTGGGCGGGGGTGCGACTATGAGGCAGTTGCAAACTTGTTTGCACGTTTGCCGATGATGCGGGGAAACAGCGCCCCCTCCTGAATTGAAAAATTAGACACAAATTACGCGAATTAATGCAAATTACCAGTATGGAAGTAAGCCCTTGACCGCCGCTATCAATTTGAACGCATCTCCGCCCCCAGCGAGGGGCAAACAAGTTTGCGGCGGCAAAACGCTAACGCGGAGCGTATGTAAACCCGCTGGCGGGCGCGTATGCCAATCGCCGTTGCCGGACCCTAAGGCATGGAGTAAAGCCCGCTTTGGGTATGCCGGCGCGTAGCGCATGTGCCTCCATGGCAAATGGGGGTTGAAAGAGTTTGGGCGAAGTGATAGGCTTAAATATCTTCCATTGCGGACTTGCGATTATAAAATCGCAAGTCTTACGCGATGAGTACCATGTAAGGCTCCGAAACAGGACAGAATTTGCTGCGCTTGTGACGGAAACGGAGGAGTTTGTGACGGTAGTTACAATGAAAAGCCTGCTTGAATCGGGAGTACACTTCGGTCATCAGGTAAAACGTTGGGATCCGCGGATGAAAAAATACATCTTTGCGGAACGTAATGGCATCCACATCATTGATTTGCAAAAAACAATTCAATCAAGCAAAGAAGCGTACAACGCGGTACGCAAGGCGATAGCGGCTAAAAAGACCGTGCTGTTTGTGGGTACAAAAAAGCAGGCTCAGCAGGCTATACAGAAAGAAGCGGAGCGTTGCGGTATGTTTTATGTCAATAACCGCTGGCTCGGCGGCATGTTGACCAATTTTTCCACAATAAAAAAATCCCTTTTACGGCTTAAAAAACTTGAAAAGATGGAAATTGACGGCACATTTTCAAATCTCACCAAAAAAGAGATCGCCGCGCTCGGCAAGGAGCGGGAGAAACTGCAAAAAAACCTTGGCGGCATCAAAGAAATGAAGGAATTACCCGGCATTCTTTTTGTCGTTGACACGCGAAAAGAGGCAATCGCTGTTGCTGAGGCGCGCCGTATCGGCATCCCAATCGTGGCGATAGTCGATACAAACTGTAATCCCGAAGGAATTGACTACCCGATACCGGGCAATGACGATGCCATCCGCGCGATAACCCTATTCACTCAAATAATAGCCAACGCGGTTGTAGACGAGGATAACGAGGCAGGACTGCGTATCGTTGAAGGCGGCAGCGAGGACGGGCTTGAAAGCGTTGTTACGGACGCTTCCATAAAAGAAGAAGACACGGAGATTGATATAGAGCATTATCAAATGAAAGAAGAAGATGTTATCCCTCCCCCTGTCAGTTATGACGATGATTTGCCTGTCGATGTTGATAAGGTTTACAAAGAAAGTGAAGAAAGTGATTAAGGGATGGGACGAACATCCCATTTTTGGCGCGGGTGTTCAATCTCGCGCGCCCCTAAAAGAAAAATTGATTTTCAATTGATTTTCAGAGGAGATAAAATATGGCTGTAACTGCCGCCGATGTTAAGAAACTCCGCGACGCGACCGGCGTAGGTCCCGCGGAATGTAAGAAGGCGCTTACCGAAACAGATGGGGATTTTGACAAGGCTGTCAAGATATTAAAAGAAAAAGGACTTGCCGCCGCCGCAAAACGCGCCGACCGCGCCACCAATCAGGGGCGCATAACGGTAAAAGTAAAAGACGGCGCCGCCGTTTTGGTGGAACTTGCCACCGAGACGGATTTTGTCGCCCGTAATCCGGATTTTATAGCGCTGGGCGAGACTATAGCGGACAAGATACTAAATGAAGGCTATGCGGAAACAGATGAACGGCTAAACGTCATGGTAAATGATTTGGCGACATCAATACGCGAAAATATGAGCCTTAAACGTATTAAACTAATCAAAGCCGCCGAAAATCAGCATCTTGCCGCGTATGTTCACGGCGACGGCGCTATAGGCGTGGTTGTACTTGTTTCCGCCGATAAGCCGAAAGTATTTGATGGTGAAGACGCCAAAACGTTTGTATTCAGCCTGGCTATGCATATAGCCGCCTTTAACCCGCTGGCTATCAGCTCAGATGATGTGGAGCCTTCCATGATCAAGGAGCAGGTGGAACTATTCCGTAAGCAGATGGAGCAGGATGAAAAGCTGAAAGACAAACCGGAAAAAGTTTTAGACGGAATTTTGAAGGGAAAAGTAAACAAATATCTTGCCGATATTTGCCTTCTCGATCAGAACTATATAAAGAATGATAAAATTACTGTAAAACAGGCGCTTGCCGACGAAGGAAAACGCTTGGGGGCTGTATTAAAAATAGAGCGGTACATTAATTTTAGGGTTGGCGCATAGGCGTTTGTTGCGCTTCGCGCAACAAACGGCCATTTTTTACGTGAGGTAGTTTTATGGATGATGTGTTAAAAAGATATGAAGACAAAATGAAAAAAACTCTTGCGGCTATGGAAGATGGTTTTGCGGGCCTGCGTACGGGCCGCGCGTCAGCCGCGCTGTTCGATAAAATCCGTGTTGACGCCTATGGCGGGAAATCGCCGCTTAAAGAGGTGGCTAACATCTCGATCCCTGAGGCGCGGCTTGTCGTGATACAACCTTGGGACAAAGCCCTGCTCGGCGAGGTAGAAAAAGCTATCCGCGTGTCTGAACTTTCGCTCAACCCGGCCAACGACGGTAAATTGATACGCATCAGCATACCGCCGCTTACAGGCGACAGGCGCAAAGAACTTGTCAAGCAGGCAAAAACACAGGCGGAACAGGCGCGTGTTTCGGTTCGCAACATAAGGCGGGACGGCAATGACGAATTAAAAAAACTGCTTAAAGACAGCGGTATAACCGAAGACGAGGAGAGCAAAACCTCCACAGAACTGCAAAAATTAACCGACCGTTACATCGGCCTTATCGATAAGTCTGTCAAAGATAAAGAAAAAGAGATAATGGAAGTGTAAACGGAAGCGTTGAGGCGATGAAAAGTGAAAAACTAAACGAAGCGCTTCCGTGTCATGTCGGTATTATCATGGATGGCAACGGCAGGTGGGCGGCAAAACGCGGGATTACGCGGACGGGCGGGCATACGGAGGGCTTGAAAACCGCTCGCCGTATCGTTGAGACGGCGAGTAATCGCGGTATACGTTACTTGACGCTGTTTGTGTTTTCCACCGAAAACTGGAAACGCGCCGCGCTGGAAGTTGATTTTATCATGTCTCTTGTCAAGCAACATCTGGTGCGGGAACTTGATTTTTACCGCAAAAATAACCTCAGAATACGGCATACCGGCGACGTAACAGGTCTTGCGCCGGATATTATCGCTGAAATTGACGAGGCGCGCGCCGATACAAAAGATTTTAACGGTATGCAGGTAATTCTTGCCCTGAACTATGGCGGGCGGGACGCGATCATTCGCGCCGCACGGCGTTTTTTACTACAGCCGCTCAATAACTCCTGTGCCGAAGCCGCGTCGGCGTTGAATGAAGACGAACTCAGCCGTAACATGGACAACCCCGACGTGCCGGACCCCGACCTGATAATACGGACCGCGGGAGAATTCCGCACAAGTAATTTTTTGTTGTGGGAAGCGGCTTACGCGGAATACTTTATAACGGACAAGTTTTGGCCGGATTTTTCGACAGAAGATTTTGACGCGGCCCTTGCCGCCTACGCGGCAAGGGAACGGCGTTTTGGCGCAAACGCCAAAATTGGCGCGGGTAGACGGTGAAAAAGCTTGTTGAACGCCTCCTGATTTTCTTTATCGGAATCCCGTCATGTATTGCGGTAGTGGTTTTTTTGCCGCAGCAGAATCATCTTGCGGTCAACCTACTTGTAATAATTTTTTGCGTCTTGGGCGCGATAGAGCTTTCAGATATGTTAAAAAAGAAAGGGCTGACTATTTCGCGTCTGGAAGCTGGAATCTTAGGCTCTATCGCGCCGGTCGGGATGACGCTTCTTGTCAGCTTCGGCGTCGATACATTTATAATGCCCGCCTTAATCCTGACGGGCGCGGGCTGGCTTCTTGTATCCGGAGTCTTTGTTTCCGCAAACAGGCAGGATACTGCCGAAACTAAACTTGACAACGCGCTTAACCGTGTGGCGGCGGGTTTTGCGCTGCTGTTCTATCCATCGTCTTTTCTAAGCTGGATCATCCTAATGAACAGGCTTTCACATTCGTCAATTCTGATCATCGCGTTCCTTTGCGTAGTTTTTGCCAACGATTCGCTTGCGTGGGCGGCGGGAATGTTATTCGGTAAAGGTAACCGGGGCATCTTTGCCGTGAGCCCGAACAAGAGTCTCGTGGGCTTTATCACGGGAATCGCGGCGTCAATCGGGGTGGGGCTCGCCCTTGCCGCGTTGCTGCCCCATGTGTTCATTTCGGCGCGTTTTCCTCCGCTTGTTTCCGGCTTAATACTCGGACTCCTTACCGGAACCGCGGCCATGCTTGGCGACCTTGCCGAATCCGCCCTGAAACGAAGCGCCGCCGTCAAAGACTCAGGCTGCCTGATTCCGGGCCGCGGCGGCATACTTGATTCTATCGATTCGCTCGCCCTTTCCGCTCCAGTTTTCTACATGGTATACAGGCTTTTGTTTGTGTAGTTTTTTTTTTGGGGGGGGGGGGGGTCTCACGAGAAGGAAGAAGGATGAGGTAAGAAGGAACAATGAACAATTAGGAGTGAACAATTACTTCGTACTTCTTCCTTTTTACTTGAATAAGCGGTTAACTGCCGTCCTTTATCTTTTTTGCTTGTGGGGGGGGGGGGGGCACGAGAAGGAAGAAGGATGAGGTAAGAGGTAGGAAGTAACACAGGTAAAAAGGATAAGGTAAGAAGGAACAATGAACAATTAGGAACAATGAAAGATTTTTTACTTCGTACTTCTTCCTTTTTACTTGAATAAGCGGTTGACTGCCATCCCTTATCTTTTTTGCTTGGGGGGGGGGGGGGATATTATACCTTGTTTTTACAAAAGCCGGCTACACGATATACACGGGCGGCGGCAGACTTCCTTTTGTTGACGGGATGCTGCCCGCGGCGCGGGAGTCCGGCTCGCAGGCTTCGCGCAGGGCGCGGGCGGCGGCTTTGAATACGGCTTCTATCTTGTGATGATCGCTTCGTCCCCGCAAAATGTCGATATGCAGAGTACACGCCGCCGCTCCGGTAAAGCCTTGCCAAAAATCCGCGATAGTGTCCGTCTGGAACGGCGCAAACTTGCCGCTTGTTTCAGCGGAAACAAGCGGGATGCCGGATATTCCGCCTTCAAAACAGAGGAAGGGCCTGCCGGAAAGATCGACGGCGGCGCGGACAAGAGTTTCGTCCATCGGGTACAGACAACTGCCAACACGCCGTATCCCTTTTTTGTCCGCCAGAGCCTTTGCAAAAGTCTGCCCCAAAACTATGCCTGTGTCTTCAACAAGGTGATGCTGGTCAACGCAAAGGTCGCCGCAGGCCCTAATTTCAATGTCAAAGAGCCCGTGCTTTGCGAACGTTTCTATCATGTGCCGCAAAAAACCAATCGGATAATCAAGTTTTACAATGCCTGTTCCGTCAAGGTTCAGGCGGATAAAGATTTCCGTTTCCAGTGTTTTTCTTTCAAGTTCCGCAATCCTGCTCATGGTATGCCCCTGTATGCCCCTATTTGAACAATTCATTTTTTTCTTTGTACCAAAAAATTAGATCGAGCGCGTCGGCGGGGATGCTTTCTTTTTCGGCAAAGGACAGCATTTTTTTTTCAATTTCATGATACGCCGTTCCGGTAATTGACGCGGGAATTTCTTTTATGACATTGTACAAAACTAACTGCCGCATGATATGGCGGTCTAAAATACAGATACTGTTTCCCTTGCCTACATTGCGCAAAAAATGCGACGCTTCTTTTAATCCCCAGCCAAAAACTTTTTTTTGTAGTTCATCCCGCGCGTCTCGCACATCTATCAAAGGCTTATTTGGCTTATTTTTTATCAGCGCATATATTTTATTCTTTGTCTCAGGATAAAAAATTTCACGGTTTGTAATAATATAACGCGCCTTGTTCCGGTGAAAACGCACGCCCCGCTCGCGCAGTATTTCCGCAACGGCGGAATGAGCGCCTGTTTCTATCAGTTTATTTTCTTGCAGACACAAAACCGCGTTCCATGCCTTATGCGCGTCATTTTGGGGCGTACAGGTACAAAAACAAAGCTCTTTAAATATATCAAGATCGCCGCCGTTTTCCCAAAGCAGAGAGAATTCCTCAAGCCTTTTGTCTATATCTTTTTTTATTTTGCTGTAAATTGATAAAATATCGCTCACGGCACGACTTTCCGCAGCGCGTATTCAACAATATCTGTCGCGCCGGCTTTTTTTAAGCGCGGAATTAAATCGGGCGCTTCACTTTTTTTAACCGCAATTTTTATCGCGTATCCATTTTCGCCGCCGCCATTGTACAATGGCGCGACCGTCGGGCTGCGCATCGCGGGCAGGCCGCCAACCAATTCTTTGTATCGTGATTCAGAGACATTCATTTCCAGCATGACTCTTTCGCGTCCGTCAAGCGCCGCCTTAAACAACATAGCGAGCCGTTCTATCTGTTCGCGTTTTTCAGCATTGCGCAGCGCCTCTTTTGACGCGGCAAACCATGTCGAAGATTGAAGCAGTGTGTCTATTACTACGAGTCCGTTGTCATGTAGTGTCCGCCCGGACGCGGTGTTGTCAATAATCATGTCGGCATCGTCCGGCGGAAACACTTCTGTCGCGCCATAGGTGCGTAGGATTTTATAGTCGCAGCCGTTCTGTTTAAGGTAATTTTCCGCGAGTGTTACATACTCGGTGGCCACGACAATTTTTTTATTTTTTTTATTAAATAGGCGCTCTTTTGTCGTGCTTGCCGGTATTGCCGCTACAATGCTTACGTGGTCAAAGCCCAGGTCGAGCACAAGTTCCACATCGGAGTTATTTTCTTTTATCCAGTCTATGCCGGTAAAGCCCGCGTCATGGCTGCCTAGCTCAAGCAGTTGGCCGACATTTTGAGGTTTCATTATTTTAGCGTCCAGCCAGTCCGCGCCTAAATCGGGGCGGTATGTTCTATCGGAAAGCCGGATCGGAAAGCCCGCGTCGCGGATCAATTCCGCGACATTATCATGGATTCTGCCCTTGGGTATTAAAATTCTAAGCGCCATTTTACGCTGGATAGTTAAGGTTTTCCTTCGCGGCTTTTTTAAGGAGCGCGGCATATCGAGCCGCTTCCCATTTGGCCATGCCAAGGTTCTGCTCGCTGTAGTTGCCGCATTCCGCGGGGTGAGCGCCGGGGATCTCTCCTTCAAACTTTTCAATCCAGTCAAGCAGTTCGTATATCAGCGGGAGAATTTCTTCGGAGTTGTAATTGCCTTCAAGTATCAGGTAGAATCCTGTGCGGCAGCCCATAGGCCCAAAATAAACGGTACGCGGGCTCCATTTTGCATGAGAGCGCAAAAATGTCGCGCCCAGGTGTTCAAGTGTGTGTATCGCCGGTACGTCCATTACGGGTTCTTTGTTTGGCTGCTTGAATCGCAGATCAAAGGTTGTAATTGTTGTATCCCCAAATTTGTCTTTGCGCGAAACGTATAGTCCGGGCAGTAATCGCAGGTGGTCTACTTGAAAGCTGGCTATTTTTTCCATTGGTTCCTCATATTTCAAGAAATATTATAATTTTAGTGCCTTTCCCAAAACCCCATAAAATAGTCAAAAACAGATAAGGGGAAGTATAGGAAAAGCGAGCGCAACCTTTTAAGACGGAGTTGTCAAACAGTCAAAACAAGGAAGTTCTCATTATGAAAACCATAACAGAAATCATAGTTGAGCGCAACCCCCAGCCAGCCGGTTCTCATACGCTCCGCGTTAGCATACCGAAAGCGGGGTTTCAGCCTCTGCCTTTGGGACGAAAAAAGCGATTTGCATACGCGGTTGGCAGGCGATCTTTGCTTTGATGTTTGTTTTTTGGGCGCATTTTGCTGCGCAAAACCGGGCTTTTTCCCTTTTACTTTTTACTTTTTACTTTCCAGCGGGTTTACATACGCGGCCGGCAGGCGGTGTTTGGTTTTTGCTGCTTACCTTTTCCTTTTTACCTATTACTTCTTTACTCCTCACTCCTCATTGCTAATTGTTAATTGTTCATTGCTAATTGTTCATTGTTATAAGCCGTCTTATGTTTTAGCGCTCGTTGTTGATATAATTTATATGTGATAAACAAAATTCAAGTTTTAGCTCCTGATGAAGCGCAAAAGATTGCGGCGGGAGAGGTCATAGACCGTCCGGCATCGCTTGTGCGTGAATTTATGGACAACGCGATTGACTCAGGCGGCGTTAATATTGACGTATTGATTGAAAAAGGCGGCGTATCTTGCGTTGAAGTGAGTGATGACGGGTCCGGTATGAGCCGTGACGACCTTGCTATCTGTTGGCTTACGCACGCGACAAGCAAGATACGAAGTTTGGCCGACTTGGAGCGGCTTTCTACGCTTGGGTTCAGAGGTGAGGCGCTGGCGGCGGCGGCGGCTGTAGCGCGGCTTGAGATAGTAACTAGCCGCGACGGGCGCGAGGCGTGGCGGATTTCCGCCGGGCCCGGCGGCGCGGGAAAGGATGCCGCGGGGCGCTGTATTCCAGAACCGGCGCGGCGGACTCAGGGGAGCAGTGTCCGCGCGCGAGATCTTTTCGATACGGTACCGGCTCGCAAACGTTTTTTGAAACGGGAGGGCAGCGAGGGCGCCTTGTGTCTGCAAACTTTTATTGATAAGGCGCTGCCTTTTCCTGATATCAATTTTCGTTTCTTGCAGGACGGCAAATTAAAATTGTTTTTGCCCGCCGCTACGTTCAAAGAGCGTTTTACCGCCGCCGCGCTGGATAATAGCGGCGGCGGTAATGTCAGTATCGGGGGCGCATCATTTATACACGAAATTGCGGCTTCCGGCAAAGGATTCTCGGTAAAAATCATTATAGGCGGGCCGGAATTGTACCGCAATGACCGCCGCAAGCAGTATATATTCGCAAACGGCAGGCGTATCAATGATTTTTCTCTGCTGCAAGCGCTGGAGTATGGCTCTCAGGGTTGTTTCCCTAACGGTTTGCATCCCGTAGGCGCAATTTTTCTTGAAGTTGACCCCGCTAAAGCCGATTTTAACATACATCCGGCAAAACGCGAGGCGCGTTTTGCCGATTCGTCCGCGATTCATCATACAATTACCGGCGCGCTGCGTTCTTTTTTCCGCCATATTCTTCTTGGCGGACAAGGGGCTGCCGGCCCTCAGTATGACGCGCCGGAGTCCGGGGTCTGGAAACAGAGTGAGGTCGGTCTGCCGCTTCAATTTGACTATTCTTCAAACTGCAAGACGCGAACGTACGCCGGCACCGGCGCTGCCGACGCGCTGGACCGCATACTTTCCGGCAGCTATGATTTTGCCCCTTTGCCGGGGCGCGGCGAAGCCAAAGTCGAAGCGGAAACCGCGTCATCATACGATGGTACGAAAACATCAAACTCAAAACTGCGCTATGTGGGGCGTATTTTCAATCTATTCATCCTTGTTGAAGACGATGAAAGGCTTTATGTTATAGACCAGCACGCCGCCCACGAGCGTATTTTGTATGAACGGTTTTTGGCCGAACCTATCGTAAAACAGGAACTTCTTGTTCCCATAACGTTTTTTACGGAAAGCGTCGGCGATGACGATTTTCTTGCGTCCAGAAAGCAGGAACTTGGACGGCTTGGCATTGAAATAGAAGGCGGGCAGGGGGTGTGGCGCATAGAGGCGCTGCCCGCGCTTTGGCGTCTGAGCGACGGCGAAACGGTGAACGAAATAATGAAACTTCGCGCCGCGGGTGAAAACATTGCGGAGCGCTGGGCCAACACGCTTGCCTGTCATGCCGCTGTACGGGACGGCGACTATCTTGACGGTGAAACCGCGCTCGCGCTGGCTGAACGCGCTCTTGCGCTGCCTATTCAGCGCTGCCCGCACGGCCGTCCCATACTTACCGAAATCAGGCAAAGAGATATTTTGAAAGCTGTTCAAAGGAGTTCATAAAAAAGCCATGATAACCGAGGGGCGGTTATCATGGCTTTTTCACTCAGGCGCCGATCAGAATCGAACTGATGCATAATGCTTTTGCAGAGCACTCCCTTACCGCTTGGGTACGGCGCCATTATAAGCAAACTAGCACAATTTAAAGACCTTAGTCAAGTGAGCTTGTTCCAAAACTGAAGTTTTGGAACAGCCTCAAGTCATTTGTCTTGGCAGACTAAAGGCCGCTGAGTCTCGCAAAATGCGCGGCATTTTGCGAGTACGGAGAGAGAGGGATTCGAACCCTCGGTACCCTTGCGAGTACAACGGTTTTCGAGACCGTCCGATTCAACCGCTCTCGCATCTCTCCTAAAATAGTAAACGACACTCCGCTTTTTCGTAAGTTTGTTTCAAGTCCTAAGCGGCGGCTACGGAGAGAGAGGGATTTGAACCCTCGGTGCCTTTAGAGCACACACGATTTCCAATCGTGCACCTTCGGCCGCTCGGTCATCTCTCCATCGCTGAGCATTGCTGGTATCCATGCTATGAATTTTAGCACTCATCTGTCAACCCCCGCCAGCCCGCCAGCGGGCTTTACATACGCTCCGCGTTAGCATACCCAAAGCGGCCTTCACTCCGTGCCGTCAGGTACGAAAATGGCGTTTGGCATACGCGCCCGCCGGCCCGCCAGCGGGCTTTACATACGCTCCGCGTTAGCATACCCAAAGCGGACTTCACTCCGTGCTGTCGGTAAGGCAAGGGCGTTTGGCATACGCGCCCGCCAGTCCGCCAGCGGGCTTTACATACGCTCCGCGTTAGCATACCCAAAGCGGCCTTCACTCCGTGGAGACGGGGACCATCATGGCGGTTTGCATAGGCGCGCGCCAGCCGGCCAGCGGGCTTTTCATACGCTCCGCGTTAGCATACCCAAAGCGGACTTCACTCCGTGCTGTCGGTTAGGCAAGGGCGTTTGGCATACGCGCCCGCCAGTCCTTTTTACCTTTTCCCTTTTACTTTTTATTTTACAGCGGGGCGGTGAAAATGGGTGGGGGTAGCACAAAACAGTGCGGTGCACTGTTTTGCCTGACGTTTTGCCGCCTGTTTTACCCTATAAGAAAGGACAAGACCGGAATGGAGCGCAGCGGAATGAGGACTATGG